>NZ_JAVUPQ010000009.1:0-99080 GCF_032029835.1 Escherichia sp. AM3
TGACGGGAGAGCATAAGGGACATCATGTAGCCTACTGGTGATACACAGTGTTTGTACCACTAAGGCTATGGGGGAGAGATTTCAGTACTTTAGACATTATCTATCAAGTACTTACCCTGAATTGGGTGGGGGCCCTGCCAGCTACATCCCGGCACACGCGTCATCTGCCTTGGCTGCTTCCTTCCGGACCTGACCTGGTAAACAGAGTAGCGTTGCGGGAGAACCAACAGAGCCCCCATTGAGAGCGTTGAGAACCAACGCGCAGGCGCATTATCACTGCTGCCCCGGCTAATTGCAACCCATCGTGTGCCAGATGCTGGTTTCTTGCGCAATGCGACTTCACTCGGGCGTTTTTCCAGATTATGCTGAAAAATTACCTCAGGAAGAAAAGATGGAAAAAGAAGATTCATTTCCCCAACGCGTCTGGCAAATCGTCGCCGCTATTCCCGAAGGCTATGTCACCACTTACGGTGATGTGGCGAAACTGGCGGGATCGCCCCGCGCCGCGCGCCAGGTGGGCGGTGTGTTAAAGCGTCTCCCTGAAGGCAGCACCTTACCCTGGCACCGGGTGGTTAATCGCCACGGCACAATTTCGCTAACCGGACCGGATTTACAGCGTCAGCGACAGGCATTACTGGCAGAAGGTGTGATGGTATCGGGAAGCGGGCAAATCGACTTGCAGCGTTATCGCTGGAACTACTAACCCTCTCCGGGCGGAGAGGGTTAACGTCGCTTAATATTGCGTAGGAGCTGGAACTGCCGAAGACGGATTCACCTGAGTTGGTGAAGTCGAAGGTACGGTAGTCGTTGCGCCACCGCTGGCCTGAACCGGCACGGCGGTTTGCTGTACCGGCACCAATGTCAGGTCGGCTTTAGTTCCGCCCTGGTTGATCACCGGCTGAACGGTATCGGTGATAAATACCAGTTTGTCATTCACGGTAATCGCCGCACTCAACAGAATACGCGCGTTCGGCTGAACATCTGCCGGGTTAAATGGCAGAACAAAGCTGAATGGTGACTGTTTACCTTCAGTACGCACCGCTTTCTGCGCCAGCACTTTTGACGGTGCATCGGCTAACGACGCGTCAGAAAGTGTCACGGTCAGCACAGCATCAGGCGGCAGTGCGACTTTCTGACGGATCCAGACGGTACCGGAGACATTCGGTTGCTGGATAGCTGGTTGTTGTGTTGCTGAAATAGACGTATTTGCAGCCGGTGCTGGCGTCTGAATATCCGCGCTTTTATCTGCGCAAGCCGCCAACGCAATCGCAACCGCTAAACCACTGGCCATGTGCACGAGTTTCATTCATTTCTCCTTATTATCAATGCACCAGCGGGCTAACTTTCCTCGCCGGAAGAGTGGTTAACAAAATAGTAACGTCAACAAGTGTGGCACACATCACGCATTTCTGCCTGTAATTAGCCCGTAATTCAGACCATTGCACCCATCGGACCAGTAGCAAATTTGCGTTATACTCAACTCACTTTGGCTTGCTGCGGCAGCTTTGTTACTGGAGAGTTATATGAGTCAGGCGCTAAAAAATTTACTGACATTGTTAAATCTGGAAAAAATTGAGGAAGGACTCTTTCGCGGCCAGAGTGAAGATTTAGGTTTACGCCAGGTGTTTGGCGGCCAGGTCGTGGGTCAGGCCTTGTATGCTGCAAAAGAGACCGTCCCTGAAGAGCGGCTGGTACATTCGTTTCACAGCTACTTTCTTCGCCCTGGCGATAGTAAGAAGCCGATTATTTATGATGTCGAAACGCTGCGTGACGGTAACAGCTTCAGCGCCCGCCGGGTTGCTGCTATTCAAAACGGCAAACCGATTTTTTATATGACTGCCTCTTTCCAGGCACCAGAAGCGGGTTTCGAACATCAAAAAACAATGCCGTCCGCGCCAGCGCCTGATGGCCTACCTTCGGAAACGCAAATCGCCCAATCGCTGGCGCACCTGCTGCCGCCAGTGCTGAAAGATAAATTCATCTGCGATCGTCCGCTGGAAGTCCGTCCGGTGGAGTTTCATAACCCACTGAAAGGTCACGTCGCAGAACCACATCGTCAGGTGTGGATCCGCGCAAATGGTAGCGTGCCGGATGACCTGCGCGTTCATCAGTATCTGCTCGGTTACGCTTCTGATCTTAACTTCCTGCCGGTAGCTCTACAGCCGCACGGCATCGGTTTTCTCGAACCGGGGATTCAGATTGCCACCATTGACCATTCCATGTGGTTCCATCGCCCGTTTAATTTGAATGAATGGCTGCTGTATAGCGTGGAGAGCACCTCGGCGTCCAGCGCACGTGGCTTTGTGCGCGGTGAGTTTTATACCCAAGACGGCGTACTGGTTGCCTCGACCGTTCAGGAAGGGGTGATGCGTAATCACAATTAAAAAAATAGCCGGAGGTGAAAACCGTCCGGCTGTTTTTTGCAGTGCTTGTTACGCGTTATAGGCATTCTCGCCGTGGCTGTTGACATCCAGCCCTTCTCGCTCCTGCTCTTCCGGTACACGCAGACCAACCGTCAGATCCGCCAATTTGTAGCCGATAAATGCCACAACACCGGACCAGACGATCGTAATGGCGATGCTTTCCAGCTGTACCAGCAACTGATGCCCCATCGTCACACCTTCAGCGAAGCCCACGCCGCCCAGCGAGCTGGCGGCAAAAATCCCGGTCATGATACAGCCGACAATGCCACAAACGCCGTGCACACCGAAGACATCGCAGGGATCATCCACCCGCAGCAAGCGTTTGAGCATGGTAACGCCCCACAAGCCCGCCAGACCAGCTACCACGCCGATAATCAACGCGCCGCCAACCCCAATGTAGCCGCAGGCTGGCGTCACGCCGACCAGACCGGCAATCGCGCCAGAACACGCCCCCAGCAGTGAAGGCTTACCACGCAGCGCCCATTCACCGAAGATCCAGCCAAGAATTGCCGCCGCCGTTGCGACCACAGTATTCACAAATGCCAGTGCCGCGATTTCATTCGCCGTGCCCGCTGACCCGGCGTTAAAGCCAAACCAACCTATATAGAGAATGGCAGTCCCGGTGAAGACCATCGGCAGGTTGTGCGGTTTAAACGCCTCTTTACCGAAGCCCACGCGTTTTCCTATCAGATACGCGCCCACCAGACCGGCGATTGCGGCGTTAATGTGCACCACGGTGCCACCCGCGAAATCCAGCGCACCGTGAGAAGCCAGCAAACCACCGCCCCACACCATATGCGCAATCGGAATGTAAGAGAGCGTCAGCCATACCACCACGAAAATCAACACTGCTGAGAAGCGGATTCGTTCCGCCAGCGCCCCAACTATCAAGCCGACGGTAATGCAGGCAAACGATCCCTGAAACGCCACGTGGATATACTGATAAATGCTGCCCATCACCGCCGTCAGTTCGATGTTTTTCAGCATCAACCAGTTAATGTTGCCGAAGAAGTTGTTGCCCTCACCAAACGCCAGCGAGTAACCGTAAACCACCCAGAGAATACAGACCAGTGCAAATGTCACCGTCACCTGCGTCAGCATCGACAGCACGTTTTTGCCGCGAATCAACCCACCGTAAAACAGGGCAATCCCCGGAATAGTCATAAACAGCACCAGCGCAGTACAAATCATCATAAACGCATTGTCGGCTTTATCGGCCACCGCAGGTGCAGCCATTACCAGTCCCGGAAGCATCGCCAGTGAAGCAAGCCCAGTTTTTATCGTCGCTATCTTCATTTTTCGTTCCTGTTGCTGTGTGCCAGAGATTACAGCGCCGCTTCGTCGGCTTCGCCGGTACGAATACGAATGACGCGTTGCAATTCAGCGACGAAGATTTTGCCGTCGCCAATTTTTCCGGTGTAAGCCGCCTTACTGACGATATCGATCACTTCATCGAGTTGGTCATCAGCAATCGCCACATCAATTTTTACTTTTGGCAGGAAATTGACGCTGTATTCCGCCCCCCGGTACAGCTCGGCATGCCCTTTCTGACGCCCGAAACCTTTCACTTCGGTGACGGTCAGGCCCTGAATACCAATGGAAGATAACGCTTCACGAACGTCTTCCAGCTTGAATGGTTTGATTATCACGGTCACCAGCTTCATAGATCCCCTCCGGTCAGAATTCGGTAATGGTTCTGCTACACGAAGAAGGTATTGCAAGCGGTGTGCCAGAAATGAAAAACGAGAAAGAGAGCAGGAAGTTAAGAAGTTTGAAAATGAAAACGCACTATGACAGTGCACAGTGCGTTACATTTTTGCACCAACGATGAAATATTGCGCTATTCAGGCGCTCAATGATTCCTCTTCACGCACGCTGGCTGCCAGCTCTTCGCCCGCAAGTTGCAGTTGATACATCTGCCAGTAGCGTCCCTGGGCCGCCAGCAGTTGCTGGTGAGTGCCCTGCTCCACGGCTTGCCCACGATGAAGCACCAGAATGGTGTCGGCATCAACAATGGTCGATAAGCGGTGAGCAATCACTACCAGCGTGGTATGTTCACGCACCGCCGCCAGAGCATGTTGAATCGCCTGTTCAGTACCGGAGTCAATGCTGGCGGTTGCCTCATCAAGGATCAGGATTTGCGGCGTCTCGACCAGCACGCGCGCCAGTGCCAGCAGTTGCTTTTGCCCAACTGAGAGATTATTCCCCTGCTCGCCCAGCGGCGTGTAAATACCGTCGCTCATGCTACGCGCCAGCTCCGCCAGTTGCACGGTTTCCAGCGCCTGCCAGACGCGTTCTTCGGAGATATCCCGCCCCAGCGTCACGTTGGCGAGGAAGGTATCCGCCAGCACCACCGGATCTTGCTGCACCATTGCCACGCCCTGGCGCAGCGCGCTGTGACTTAGCGAACTTAATGGACGACCATCAAGGCGAATCTCACCTTCCGTTAGCGGGTAATAGCCCATCAATAAACTGGCGAGGGTGCTTTTGCCACTGCCGGTATGCCCGACCAGCGCCACAAAATTGCGCGAAGGCACAGAGAGATTAATGTTCTTTAGCACCAGATTGTCATCGCGATAAGCAAATGACACGTTATCGACTTCGATGGTGCCACTCTGTAACGGGCGATCATCATTGCCATATTGCTGGCGCGGTCCGTCCATCAGTTCAAACACGCGCTCACCAGCAACAACAGCCTGTTGCAGCATCGCCTGTTGCGTGGTCAGTTCGATTAATGGTTCGTTAAGTCGCCCAAGATAGCTGATAAACGCATACAGCACGCCCACTTCAATGGTGCCGCTGGCGGAGAAGCCAAACAGCATCAACAAGCCACAAAGAATGAGCGATGAAAACAGACTCAGCAGCGGACGCAGCAGAAAACCGTCGAGGCGCAGGGTTTGCATCCTCGCCATATAGTGTGAACGACTGGCCTCCCCCATACGTTCGCCAAATCGCGCCTGCTGACGAAACTGCTGGATAACGCTCATGCCATTGATGATTTCGTTAAAGCCGTCGTTGATATCCGCCAGATAGGCGCGCACACGACGGACAATCGGCGTGCTGTAACGCTGGTATATCACCATTACCACCAGCACCACCGGGAAAATCATTATCGCCACCAGTGCCATTCGCCAGTCGAGGCTGAACATCGCCACCAGCATCGCGCCCACCAGCGCGGCACTGCGCAGGACAGTTGCCACTACGGTAACGTAGAGATCGCGGATCACTTCAGTGTCATTAGTGACGCGGGAAATCACCTGCCCGACGGGTTGGGTATCAAACTCGCTTAATGGCTGGCGTAACGCAGCATCCATCACGTCGGTACGCAACTGTTGCACTACGCCTACTGCCGCCCGATTAAACAGCAGCGACTGCGCGTAATGTAGCCCGGCGGCAAACAGTTGCAGCCCAACATACGCCGCAGCCAGCCCTGCAACCACTTTCAACGGCAGGTTATTTTTCGCTACCATATTGTCGATAAAATAGCTGATAAGCAGCGGCCCACTGACTTCTGCCGCCGCCGCAACCCACATCATCAGGACCGCAATCCCCAGCGGTTTACGCCACGGTGAACCGTACGCTAACAGGCGCTTGAGAGTCGGCCACAGTTGGCTAAAACTACGCATCGACGGCCTCCTCGCGATTTTCCGGAGCGTCGTCGAGCGCCGCCTCCAGTTGTTGATAGCGATACATATCGCGATACCAGCCGCTTTGTTGTGCCAGCACATCATGATTGCCACGCTGGGCGATATGTCCGTGCTGCATCACAATAATTTCACTGGCTTCCGTCAGTGCAGAAAGGCGATGGGCACTGATGATTACCGTTCTTCCCTGCCCCCACTGACGCAGGTTATGCAGGATCTGGTGCTCAGTGCGTCCGTCCACCGCCGAAAGCGCATCATCAAGGATGAGGATTTCCGCGTTGACTAATAACGCACGAGCAATGGAGATACGCTGTTTTTGCCCGCCGGAAAGCATCACACCGCGCTCGCCCACCTCTGTATCGTAACCTTGCGGTAGACGCAAAATATCGTCATGTACGCTGGCTAACCGCGCGACATGCTCAATCTCTTGCTGGGTGGCATTCGGGCAACCCAGCGCGATGTTATTCGCCACAGTGTCAGAAAAAAGGAATGGCGTCTGGCTAACTACCGCCAGGCGGCTACGCCAGCTATCGAGTTGTAACTTCGTCAGAGGAATATCATGAAAGCGAATATCCCCCTCGCTGACGTCGAAATGACGCTGAATGAGCGACAACAGGGTACTTTTGCCGGAACCAGTCGGCCCGCAGATACCCAGCATCTGACCGGGTTTCAGGGCGAAATTAACGTTTTCCAGCGCAGGATGGTCAGTCTGCGGATACGTGAACTGGTGAATATTTACATCCAGTTCGCCACGCCCTTCCGGCACGGGTTCGCTACCATCGTTCACCACCGGCGCTTCCGCCAGCATCGCGCGAATACGGCTGTACGCAGCACTACCACGTTCCACAATGTTAAACATCCATGCCAGCGCCAGCATTGGCCAAATCATCAGACCTAAATACATCATAAAACTGGTGAGCTGGCCCAGCGTTAAACTGCCCTGCACCACCATCCAACTACCGCCGCCAATCGCCAGCAAGTTCGCCATACCAATCGCGATATAGATGGTCGGGTCGAAACGAGCATCAATACGCGCCACCCGCATGTTTTTTTTGCCGGTATCTTCGGCATCCGCGGCAAATAACGCCGACTGGCGATCTTCCAGACCAAAGGCTTTGATCATGCGGATACTGGTGAGGCTTTCCTGGGTGCGGTCATTAAGACTGGAAAACGCCGCCTGTGCCAGCTTAAAGCGTTCATGCAAAGCATCGCCGTTGCGCTTAATCATGATCGCCATCACTGGCATCGGTAACAGGGCAAATAAGGTCAACTGCCAGCTAATTTGCGTAGACATCATAATCAACACAGCGCAGCCCATTACCAGTGAATCCACCAGCGTCAGCACCCCTTCTCCGGCGGCAAACACGACGCGATCGACGTCATTAGTCGCACGAGCCATGAGGTCACCCGTGCGATGACGCAGGTAAAACTCAGGATGCTGCCGGCTTAGCTGACGGTAATAATCTTCACGCAGTTCAACAGCCAGTTGATAAGACGCACCAAACAGCAATACGCGCCAGACGTAACGCAGGAGATAAACCACAACGGCAATCAGCACCATGGTGGCGATCCACATCAGGATCTGCCCGGTAGTAAAGTGTTGTTCTGTCACGCCATCGACAACAATACCAACCACTTTTGGTGGAACCAGTTGCAGCATCGCGATAATGACAAGCAAGGCGACAGCCCCGAGATAGCGACGCCATTCCCGACGGAAATACCAGCTTAATTGAGCAAATAATCGCACGCGTTGTGTCCTGACCTGATTCTGGATATTTATTCGATGGGTAAAGAAGTGGTGTATTTAATCTGTTCCATCGCGAAGCTGGAAGTGACGTCCGACAGCCCCGGCACGCTGTTTACCAGACGCTTATAAAACTCGTCGTAGCGTTTCATGTCGGCAACCTGGACGCGCATCAGATAATCGTATTCACCAGCCATGCGCCAGAACCCCAGCACTTCTGGCATTTCGGTAACCACCGTGACAAAGCGGCAATACCATTCGCTGCTGTGATGTTGCGTTTTTATCAGCACAAAAGCGGTCAGGCCGAGGCCTATTTTTTCCGGATCCAGCAGGGCGACTTTGCCGATAAGGATACCGTCGTCCTCCAGCCGTTTCAGGCGCTTCCAGCAAGGGGTGGTTGTCAGATTAACGGCTTCAGCCAGTGCCTGCAAAGAGAGGGTGCAATCCTGCTGCAGTAAGGCCAGCAGCTTACGGTCAATTTTATCTAACATAGCCCTTCCACAGAGAATTTTTTTCTCTTTTAATTCTATTTTAAAGGTGAAATCACGACAATTTATTCTGTGCGGTTTAAACACCACGGCACAAAATGACAAATTCAACGCAAAAAAAACCGGGCAATTGCCCGGTGCTGGAAGGGATCTCGTTATTCGGGGGAATAAGGTAGATGTGGATAGTCCAGCCAGTGCGTCAAATAGTGAGAGACAGCCTGATTTCGGCAATGTCCAATCACCGGTAAATGCGGGAGCTCCGCGCGCAGTTGCGGCATCGCATTGCCCATAATAAATCCGCTACCGACGCTGCCTAACATTTCGCGATCGTTCATCGCATCACCAAAGGCCATGCAATCGCGCAACGATAAACCTAAATGTTGGGTCAGCACCGTCAATGCAGCGCCTTTATTGCAGCCCACCGGCAGCACTTCGAGGCAATCCGTGGCGGAAAAACACAAATGTGCACGCTCGCCTAATGCTTCGTATAGCTGGATCTGCAAGCGTGTAAGATCGTCGTGATCGCCACAGAAGCAGATCTTGGTGACGCTGCCGAGTGGCATTTTTTTGACATCGATTATCTGATAACGAAAACCGCTATAGACAAATGCCTGCAACAACGCAGGGATCTCTTTCCCGGTAAACCAACCGTCGTCATTGAAGATATGCATGCTGGCTCGGGTATCCCATTGCTGATACAGCACCAGCTCCGCGACATCCGCAGGTAAATCATCACGATGTAAAAGTTCACCTTCCAGAGAATGCACGCGCGTTCCGTTGCCGGTAATCAAATATGCATCCAGCGATAGCGCCCCGAGAATATGCTGCATCTCCAGCGCATGACGCCCCGTGGCAAAAGTGAGGGTAATGTCGCGTTCACGCAGTCGCGCCAAAGTAGAGAGGGTTTTCTCACCTAAATGATGGTCAGGCATCAATAAAGTGCCATCCATATCAAATGCTGCCAGACGAGCCATTTCTTTCTCCACTCTGTGACACGGTTAATGGTGATTGAGTATCACCTGATATATACGGAAGTAATAGTGAATAGTGAAATAATATTGTTCCGGGTTTATATGCGATTGCTCAACCGTCTTAACCAGTATCAACGTCTGTGGCAACCTTCAGCCGGAAAGCCGCAAACCGTCACCGTCAGCGAACTGGCCGAACGCTGTTTTTGCAGCGAACGCCATGTTCGTACGCTGTTGCGTCAGGCACAGGAGGCGGGATGGCTGGAGTGGCAGGCGCAGTCAGGACGCGGAAAGCGCGGACAATTACGCTTTCTGGTCACGCCGGAATCGCTACGCAATGCGATGATGGAACAGGCACTGGAAACCGGAAAGCAGCAAGATGTGCTGGAGCTGGCGCAACTGGCCCCAGGTGAGCTGCGCACTCTGTTACAGCCGTTTATGGGCGGACAATGGCAAAACGATACACCCACGTTGCGTATTCCCTACTATCGCCCGCTCGAACCGCTACAACCAGGCTTTTTGCCCGGCCGTGCCGAGCAGCATCTCGCCGGGCAGATATTTTCCGGCCTGACCCGCTTCGATAATAATACTCAGCGCCCGATTGGCGATTTAGCGCATCACTGGGAAACCTCTACTGACGGGTTACGCTGGGACTTTTATCTTCGTTCAACCCTACACTGGCATAACGGCGATGCAGTAAAAGCCTCACACTTACACCAGCGATTATTGATGCTGTTACAACTGCCAGCACTGGATCAATTATTTATTAGCGTGAAGCGTATTGAAGTCACCCATCCGCAGTGTCTGACCTTCTTTTTACATCGCCCCGATTACTGGCTTGCGCACCGGCTGGCGAGCTATTGCAGCCATCTGGTGCATCCGCAATTCCCACTGATCGGCACTGGTCCTTTTCGCTTAACACAATTCACAGCGGAGCTGGTGCGCCTGGAGAGCCATGATTATTACCATTTGCGTCATCCGCTGCTTAAAGCGGTTGAGTACTGGATAACTCCGCCGCTTTTCGAAAAAGATTTGGGAACCAGTTGTCGGCATCCCGTGCAAATCACCATCGGCAAACCGGAGGAGCTGCAACGGGTCAGCCAGGTCAGTAGTGGCATCAGTTTAGGTTTTTGCTATTTAACGTTGCGCAAAAGTCCCCGACTCTCCCTCTGGCAGGCGCGAAAAGTGATCTCCATTATTCATCAATCCGGTTTATTACAAACGTTAGAAGTCGGAGAAAACCTGATCACCGCCAGTCATGCATTACTGCCAGGCTGGACTATTCCGCACTGGCAAGTACCGGATGAAGTCAAACTACCGAAAACCTTGACGCTGGTTTATCACCTACCGATAGAACTTCATACCATGGCAGAACGCCTACAGGCGACACTGTCAGCGGAAGGCTGTGAACTCACAATTATTTTTCATAACGCAAAAAACTGGGACGACACGACCCTACTGGCACACGCAGACCTCATGATGGGCGACAGATTAATTGGCGAAGCACCGGAATATACTCTGGAGCAATGGCTACGTTGCGATCCACTGTGGCCACATGTTTTCGACGCTCCAGCATATGCACATCTGCAATCGACGCTGGACGCGGTGCAAGTAATGCCTGATGAGGAAAACCGATTTAATGCCCTGAAAGCGGTTTTTAGCCAGTTAATGGCAGACGCGTCGCTGACGCCGCTGTTCAACTATCACTATCGCATTAGTGCCCCTCCCGGCGTGAACGGTGTGCGACTGACACCGCGCGGCTGGTTTGAATTTACCGAAGCCTGGCTTCCCGCGCCGTCGCAATGAATAGCTGGTCCGGGTTAATCGCAGGCGTTACCATAACGCTTTTATTGTTCAAGCAGGATTATCTATGAAACGTGCTGTCGTTGTGTTCAGTGGAGGCCAGGATTCCACCACCTGTCTGGTGCAGGCATTACAACAATATGATGAAGTCCATTGCGTGACGTTCGATTACGGTCAGCGACATCGCGCAGAAATCGACGTGGCACGCGAACTGGCGCTGAAACTGGGAGCACGCGCGCATAAGGTTCTTGATGTAACGCTGCTCAACGAGCTGGCGGTCAGCAGCCTGACACGTGACAGCATTCCGGTGCCTGATTATGAACCTGAAGCCGATGGCATCCCGAATACGTTTGTCCCAGGGCGTAATATTTTGTTCCTGACGCTGGCGGCAATATATGCGTATCAGGTAAAAGCAGAAGCCGTAATTACCGGCGTCTGTGAAACGGATTTCTCCGGCTACCCGGATTGCCGCGATGAGTTTGTGAAAGCACTAAACCATGCCGTCAGTTTGGGCATGGCGAAAGATATTCGTTTTGAAACGCCGCTGATGTGGATTGATAAAGCGGAAACCTGGGCGCTGGCAGATTATTACGGCAAACTGGATTTAGTCCGTAACGAAACGTTGACCTGCTATAACGGCATTAAAGGCGACGGTTGCGGTCATTGTGCGGCATGTAATTTACGCGCCAACGGTTTGAATCATTATCTGGCCGATAAACCGACGGTGATGGCAGCGATGAAGCAGAAAACCGGGTTGAGGTAATTATTCCGGGTGTCGCCGGATGCGGCTTGAGCATCCGGCACCACAAAACGTTTACTTAACCATCTGCTCCAGCTTTTCGCGCAATTCCCCTTCCAGAGCTAATGCTTTCTGCGTTTTAAGATCAATACAAACAAACGTAATAAGCGCATCCGCTACCACCTGCCCTTCCGGCTCCAGTGTAATGACCTGGCTTAAGATGCCGCTTTTACCGTTTAATTGCTGCAACTGACTGGTAATAGTTAACAGATCACTTAATACCGCTGGGCGACGATAGTTAATATTGATATTGACCACGACGAAGGCGATGTTATGGGCCGTCATCCACTGAAAACTGTCGCTATTTTCCAACCCATCCCAGCGGGCTTCTTCGAGAAATTCAAGGTAGCGGGCGTTGTTGACGTGCTGGTAAACGTCGAGATGATATCCACGAACTTTGATTTGTGTTTGCATAGCGCAATAACCTTACGTTGTTGTTATAAGTACAGAGGTCATAACTGGTATGACCTCTTCAGTCTGGCAAAAAATTGCCACTATGCAAATTAATTACAGGGTTAATACCGCCAGATTACGTTCCACCAGCGAATTGCCCATCCCCGGCACCTGCTTTAGATCCTCCACCGTTTTAAACGGACCGTACTCTTCGCGATAACTGACAATCGCCTGCGCTTTCTTCAGGCCAACGCCATTCATCGCGCGGGCTAGCTCTTCCGCGCTGGCATTATTAATGCTGACCCGGGTGCCTTCTTCGTCACTGGCTTTCGCCGGTACTGCTGCTTTACTTTGTGCTGCAGGAGCTTCCGCTTTGGTTTCTACCGTTGTCGGTTTCGCCACAGAAGCTGCCGCCAGCGCGCTATGAGACATTCCGGCACAGGCCAGGGACAGGGTAATGAGCAGTGCTTTAATTCCGTGTTTCATACTGTTTTCTCCTTGTTTGTTAACAGTGGAATCACCTTAACGGCAGTGAAAACAGTAAACAAATGGCAATGTTCAGAAATGGAAAAGGCCGCGAAAGCGACCTTTTCTTGTTACAGCTGCAACGCATTTTTTTGCGAGGCGGCTTCAGGATTATTGCTGTTCCAGCGCATCGCCAATTTTGATTTTCGCCTCTTTACGCAGGTTACTCATCAGAGCTTCAAAGACGATTTGTGCGTTGTTCTGGGTGATACCCTGCACCATCGCTTTTTTCTGATCTTCCGGCATTGAACCTTGTTTCACTTCATCCAGCGCCAGCAGAACCACATTACCTTGCATATCGGTCGCCATACCGTAGCTCGGTTTGTCTTTCGCTGGCAGTGGCAGTGCAAACGCCGCCTGGCTAATCGGGTCACGACCGGAACGGCTTAAGGTTTTCGGCTCGCCAAATTTCAGACCGGCAGCCTGCATAGCTTCCGCACCTTTGCCGGCTTTCAAATCAACCAGCAGTTTCTCAGCATCCACTTTCGCCTGTTGTTCAGCTTTGTTGTGCTGAACCAGTGCCTTAACTTGTTCCTGAACATCTGCCAACGGTTTCACCGCTTCCGGTTTGTGCTCGCTGATGCGCAGCACGAATGCGCGGTCGCCGTCTACGGTGATGATGTCAGAGTTGATGCCCGGCGCGCCGTTTTCACCTACCAGACCGCCGTTAAAGATAGCGTCGGCAACCGGCTTGAAGTTCAACTCTTCCGGCAGGTTATCTTTGCTGAACCAACCCGTCTGAGTGGCTTTAACGCCGGCAGCTTGCTCTGCACCGGCCAGAGACTCGGTGTCGTTGCTTGCCGCATCGCTCACTTTCTGCTGCAGCGCGTAGTATGCATCGAGGGCTTTTTCGTGTTTCACTTTCGCCGCAATGTCGTCACGTACTTCGTCTAACGATTTCACTTTCGCTGGCTGAATGTCGTCCAGACGTACAATCAGGAAACCGACCGAAGATTTGATGACACCAGACAGTTGGCCTTTTTCTTTCAGACCAGCATTTTTCAGTTCGTCCGGGATAGTGGCATCTTCTAACCAACCCATATCGCCGCCGTTACGAGCAGAGATAATATCGGCAGATTTTTCTTTGGCTAATGCAGCAAAATCACCGCCTTTATTCAGCTCATCAAGTACCGCTTTCGCTTCATCTTCAGTTTTGGTCTGGATGATGCTGTAGCGGGTACGCTGCGGCTGGGTGAATTGATCCTGATGCTGGTCGTAGTAGCTCTGGATATCCGCATCGCTAACCGGTTGCTGCATCGTTGCGGCATCCAGCTTGATGTAACTCACGCGGAATTGTTCCGGCGTCATGAAATTGTTTTTGTTTTGTTCGTAGTAGCTGGCAATCTCCTGTTCGGTCACAGGCTGCTTCGCCGCCAGCGCGTTAACATCGATAGTCGCCTCACGCACCACGCGTTGTTGCGCGACCAGTGCCGCCAGCTCGTCGGTTTCACCTTTCAGCATAAAATCGGTACCGGCAACGCCGTTAATCAGCTGTTGGGTAGTGAGCTGGTTACGCAGCGCCTGGGCGTACTGATCGGCGGTCATCCCCATCTGGTTGAGGATACCGTTATAGCGGCTGTTATCAAATTTGCCGTCAACCTGGAAGGCTGGGGTCGCGAAAATCGCCTGTTTAACCTGCTCATCGCTGATACCCAGTTTCAGCTCACGTGCGTACTGATCCAGCAGCGCCTCGTCGATCAGACGATTCAGCACCTGTTGACGCAGGGTTTTCATATAGCCTTCGTTCGCTGCCAGCTCGGAGTATTGATCGCCCAGCTGTTGCTGCATGCGATTACGCTCGCTGTTGAAGGCGTTCTCGAATTGCCCACGGCTGATTTTCTGGTCATTCACTTTTGCGGCGTAGTTATTGCCTCCGCCAATCAGGTAACCACTCACGCCGGTCAATATGAACGACACGATAATGATACCGAAAATAATCTTGAGCACGAGACTGTTTGCAGCCGTGCGTAAGCTGTCCATCATGGTGTAACAACACTCCGCTGTAGATGACTGTGTACCTCACGCAACGTATCGATGCGCGCAAAGGCCTATTGTGACAAGAAACGGGGGCAATTGTCAGCCCACAAGACGCAGAAAGTCACCGAATACAAATAAAAAAGGCACATCAGTAGATGCGCCCTTGAACTTCGTCACATCCCCACTGGGGACAACGCTTAGTTTACCGCGTCTTTCAGTGCTTTACCTGCACGGAAGCTCGGTACTTTAGCAGCAGCGATGGTGATCTCTTTACCGGTCTGCGGGTTGCGGCCAGTACGGGCAGCACGCTCTTTAACGGCAAAAGTACCAAAACCTACCAGTGCTACATCATCCCCTTCTTTCAGAGATTCAGTTACGGAAGCAATAATAGCATCTAACGCACGGCCAGCCGCAGCTTTAGAGATATCAGCCCCTGCAGCAATCTTGTCGATCAATTGAGATTTATTCACTCTTCTCTTCCTCTTTATAATTTATATCGCACTTGAATCCTTCAAGGTACGAACGCGCAGCAGTTATATCAGGCCAGCCATCCCCTTACAACACCCCTTAATAAGGGCAAGCCCGATCCGCCATCTAACTTAGCGAGACAAAAAAAGGCTGGCAAGCCCGAATTAGCCTGCCAGCCCTGTTTTTATTAGTGCATTTTGCGCGAGGTCACTATTTTGCAGTCACAACCTGCATGCCAGACGGTTCATTTTGCAGCGCCAGAGTCAGAACTTCCTCAATGCGCTTCACAGGATGAATGTCCAGATCGGCAATTACGTTGTCAGGAATCTCTTCCAGATCGCGTTTATTTTCGAACGGAATTAACACTGTTTTAATCCCGCCGCGATGCGCTGCCAGGAGTTTTTCTTTCAAACCACCGATCGGCAGTACCTGACCACGCAGAGTGATCTCACCGGTCATTGCCACATCGGCACGAACCGGGTTACCGGTCAGGCAAGAAACCAGCGCGGTGCACATAGCAATACCGGCACTCGGACCATCTTTCGGCGTCGCACCTTCCGGTACGTGGACGTGGATGTCGCGTTTTTCGTAAAAATCAGGGTTGATCCCCAGTTTTTCCGCACGCGCACGAACCACCGTTAACGCCGCCTGAATGGACTCCTGCATCACTTCGCCGAGCGAACCGGTATAGGTCAGTTTGCCTTTACCCGGAACACATGCGGTTTCAATGGTCAGCAAGTCACCGCCCACTTCCGTCCACGCCAGACCGGTTACCTGACCGACACGGTTTTCGTTATCCGCGCGACCATAGTCGAAACGCTGAACACCGAGATAGTCATGCAGGTTATCGCCGTTAATTTCGATATGTTTTAATGACTTATCGAGCAGTAACTGCTTAACCGCTTTGCGACACAGTTTGGAGATTTCACGCTCCAGACCACGCACGCCCGCCTCACGGGTGTAGTAACGAATAATGCCGATAATGGCGCTATCGTCGACGGTCAGCTCACCTTTTTTCAGTGCATTACGTTCAATCTGCTTCGGCAGCAGGTGACGTTTGGCGATGTTCAGTTTTTCATCTTCGGTATAACCGGAGAGGCGAATCACTTCCATACGATCCAGCAGCGGTGCCGGAATGTTCATGGAGTTCGACGTCGCGACAAACATCACGTCGCTGAGATCGTAATCCACTTCCAGGTAGTGGTCGCTGAACGCTACGTTCTGCTCTGGATCCAGCACTTCAAGCAGTGCAGAGGCCGGATCGCCACGCATGTCAGAAGACATTTTGTCGATCTCATCGAGCAGGAACAGCGGGTTTTTCACGCCCACTTTCGCCATTTTCTGGATCAGTTTACCCGGCATAGAACCGATGTAAGTACGGCGGTGACCACGGATTTCCGCTTCATCACGCACGCCGCCCAGCGCCATACGGACATATTTACGCCCGGTGGCTTTGGCAATGGACTGACCAAGAGAGGTTTTACCTACCCCCGGCGGCCCTACCAGGCAGAGGATCGGTCCCTTGATTTTGTTGACACGGCTTTGAACCGCAAGATACTCAAGGATTCGATCTTTCACGCGCTCCAGACCATAATGGTCGGTATCAAGGATTTCCTGCGCCTGACGCAGGTCTTTTTTGACCTTGCTACGCGCATTCCACGGCACCTGTACCATCCAGTCGATATAACCACGCACTACGGTCGCTTCTGCCGACATCGGAGACATCATTTTCAGCTTCTGCAACTCTGCTTCCGCTTTCTCTTTTGCTTCTTTCGGCATCTTCGCCGCGTCGATTTTGCGCTTCAGGGCTTCGTTTTCGTCCGGCGCGTCGTCCATTTCACCGAGTTCTTTCTGAATAGCTTTCATTTGCTCGTTCAGATAGTACTCACGCTGGGATTTCTCCATCTGCTTTTTAACGCGGTTGCGAATGCGTTTCTCAACCTGCAGCAGATCGATTTCCGATTCCATCATTGCCATCAGATATTCCAGACGTTCGTTAACGTCGGACATCTCCAGAACGGACTGTTTGTCAGCCAGTTTCAGCGGCATATGTGCAGCAATGGTATCCGCCAGACGCGCCGGATCGTCGATGCTATTCAACGACGTCAGCACTTCTGGTGGGATTTTTTTGTTCAGCTTGATGTAGCCTTCGAACTGGCTGATTGCAGTACGCACCAGCACTTCCTGTTCTCGCTCATCAATGGTCGGCGACTCCAGATACTCCGCCTTCGCAGAAAAGTGTTCGCCATTGTCAGAGAGCGCAGAAATACGCGCGCGCTGTAACCCCTCGACCAGCACTTTGACGGTGCCGTCAGGCAGCTTCAGCATCTGCAATATAGAGGCCACGGTCCCGACGGTGAAAAGATCGTTTACACCCGGCTCATCCGTTGAAGCTTCTTTCTGCGCGACCAGCATAATTTTTTTATCATGGTCCATCGCCGCTTCCAGACAACGGATAGATTTTTCCCGCCCGACAAATAAGGGGATGACCATGTGCGGATAAACCACCACATCGCGCAGCGGCAATACGGGGATTTCAATGCGTTCAGAACGCTCAGGATTCATAGAGCTCTCTCTTAGTTTAATTTCCGCCAGGTAATCAGATGACACGACTGTGCTTCACGCCATCTATTAACATGTACGTCAGTATATGGGGATGTTTCCCCCACATTCAACGCCGAGAATAGAGGAAAAATTAAAGGGGAGATAAAATCCCCCCTTTTTGGTTAACTAATTGTATGGGAATGGTTAATTATTCACCAGATGCCTGTTGCGCTTCCGGCTTGCCATAAATCAGCAACGGTTTGCTTTGACCATCAATTACCGACTCGTCGATAACCACTTTTTCGACGTCTTCCATGGACGGCAGATCGTACATGGTATCGAGCAGTGCGGCTTCTACGATGGAACGCAGGCCACGGGCACCGGTTTTACGCGCCATCGCTTTCTTAGCGATAGCATCCAGCGCCTCGTCACGGAATTCCAGATCCACGCCTTCCAGATTAAACAGCGCCTGATACTGCTTGGTCAGGGCGTTTTTCGGCTCTTTGAGGATCTGAATCAGAGCTTCTTCGCTCAGTTCATTCAACGTTGCGACAACCGGCAGACGACCAATGAACTCAGGGATCAGACCAAACTTGATCAGATCTTCCGGTTCAACCTGCGCCAGCAGCTCGCCTTCGCTTGCTTTGTCGGACTTCGCTTTTACCGTCGCGCCAAAACCAATGCCGGAGCCGGTTTCTACACGATGGGAAATCACTTTATCCAGACCGGCAAACGCACCGCCACAAATAAACAGGATCTTAGAGGTATCAACCTGCAAGAATTCCTGCTGCGGATGTTTACGCCCACCTTGCGGTGGAACAGCAGCTACCGTACCTTCGATCAGTTTCAACAGTGCCTGCTGTACGCCTTCACCGGAAACGTCTCGGGTAATGGACGGGTTGTCTGACTTACGAGAAATCTTGTCGATTTCATCGATGTAGACAATACCACGCTGTGCTTTCTGGACATCGTAGTCGCATTTCTGCAACAGCTTCTGAATGATGTTTTCAACGTCTTCACCCACATAACCGGCTTCGGTCAGTGTAGTCGCGTCGGCCATGGTGAACGGAACATCCAGCAGGCGCGCCAGCGTTTCAGCCAGCAGCGTTTTACCGGAACCGGTCGGACCGATCAGCAGAATGTTACTTTTGCCCAACTCGACGCCATTGCTGGTATCGCCGTTGCGCAGACGTTTGTAATGGTTGTATACCGCGACCGCCAGCACTTTTTTCGCCTGTTCCTGGCCGATAACGTAATCGTCCAGGTGGTTGCGAATTTCATGCGGCGTCGGTAGCGCACTGCGTTCACGATGCGGTGCAACTTCTTTAATCTCTTCGCGAATGATGTCGTTACATAAATCAACACATTCGTCGCAGATATACACGGATGGACCGGCAATCAGCTTGCGCACTTCATGCTGGCTTTTGCCGCAAAAAGAGCAATACAGCAATTTGCCTGAGCCATCTTTGCGTTTATCTGTCATGGGTCAAAACCTCTTCTTTGTTCTTTGTGCCGCACACGACGACGCAAATGCCATTCTCAGGCGCAAGCCGCTTACAGCGTTGTGCCGCCCTGGATAAGTATAGCGGCACAGTTGCGCCTCTGGCATCAATTACGATGGGTCAGAATCGAATCGACCAGACCGTATTCCACCGCTTCAGGGGCGGAAAGGAAGCGATCGCGCTCGGTATCACGTTCAATCTGTTCTAATGATTGACCCGTATGAAGCGCCATAAGTTCATTCATGCGCCCTTTAACTTTCAGAATTTCACGGGCATGAATTTCGATATCGGTCGCCTGGCCCTGGTAGCCGCCCAACGGTTGGTGAATCATCACGCGCGAATTCGGCAGGCAAAAACGTTTACCTTTTGCCCCTGCGGTCAGCAAGAAAGCGCCCATCGAGGCCGCCTGGCCCATACAGATGGTGCTGACATCAGGCTTGATAAACTGCATGGTGTCATAGATAGACATCCCGGCAGTGATCACCCCGCCTGGGGAGTTAATGTACAGATAGATATCTTTTTCTGGGTTTTCCGCTTCCAGGAACAGCATCTGCGCCACAATCAGGTTAGCCATGTGGTCTTCAACCTGGCCAGTCAGAAAAATGACGCGTTCCTTAAGTAGACGAGAATAGATATCAAAAGAGCGCTCACCGCGTGAGGTCTGTTCAATGACCATCGGCACCAGCGCCATATGGGGTGCAAAGTTATCTCGTTCGCCGCTGTATGACATTTCCGTCTCCTGGATAAAATTGAAAAAACCTGCTGTACCGATTGTAACCTTATGGACGGATTATCAGCTAGTCCCTGTGTTATGGGTACGGCATCACCATATTTCAAGCATAACAATCTTTTGTTGTTACGCTAACACCGAAAGAGGCTTTTCGCACGGTTCCATGCAAAATTCATGACAAAAAAAAGCCCACCACCTGGCGGTGACGGGCCTTTGTGCGAATTTAGCGCGTTATGCTGCGTAAATTACGCCTGCTGGTTCATCAGCTCGTTGAAAGTGGTTTCTTTTTCAGTCACTTTCGCTTTCGCCAGTACAGCTTCAACAGCCTGTTCTTCCAGAGCAACATTGCGCATGTTGTCCATCAGTTCTTTGTTTTTGCTGTAGAACTCGATAACTTCTTTCGGATCTTCGTACGCAGAAGCCATCTCTTCGATCAGGCCTTTCACGCGCTCTTCGTCAGCTTTCAGCTCGTTGGTGCGGATAACTTCGCCCAGCAGCAGGCCAACAACTACGCGGCGTTTAGCCTGTTCTTCGAACAGTTCGCGCGGCAGTTCCAGAGCTTGTTTTTCGTTGCCACCGAAACGCTGTGCAGCCTGGCGACGCAGAACGTCGATTTCGCTGTCGATCAGCGCAGCCGGTACGTCGATGTCGTTAGCTTTTACCAGACCTTCGATCGCCTGAGACTTAACGCGGTTACGGATGGCGCTCTTCAGCTCGCGCTCCATGTTTTTACGCACTTCAGCGCGCAGACCTTCTACGGAACCATCTTCAACGCCGAAACGTTTGATGAATTCTGCAGTCAGTTCCGGCAGTTCACGCTCTTCAACTTTCTTCAGGTTGATAGCGAATTTCGCTGCTTTACCTTTCAGGTTTTCTGCGTGGTATTCTTCCGGGAAGGTCACGTCGATGGTGAACTCTTCGCCAGCTTTGTGGCCTTTGATACCGTCTTCAAAGCCCGGGATCATACGACCCTGGCCCATCGCCAGTACGAAATCAGACGCTTTACCGCCTTCGAACTCTTCGCCGTCTACAGAACCGGTGAAGTCGATGGTTACGCGGTCTTCTGCTTCAACAGCGCCGTCTTTTTCTTTCCAGGTCGCCTGCTGTTTACGCAGAGTATCCAGCATGCCGTCAACGTCAGCGTCGGTCACTTCAACGATCGGTTTTTCAACTTCGATCGCTTCCAGACCCTGCAGTTCAACTTCCGGATAAACTTCAAACTCTACAGAGTAAGTGAAGTCTTCACCCAGCTTGTATTCGCCCGGAACATAAGTCGGTGCGCCAGCCGGATTGATTTTTTCTTTAATGATGGCGTCAATGAAGTTACGGCTCATCAGGTCACCCAGAACGTCCTGGCGTACAGACGCGCCATAACGCTGAGCAACGATATTCATTGGCACTTTGCCTTTGCGGAAGCCGTCAATACGTACTTTTTTCGCAACGTTGACCAGCTCGCTTTTAACAGCGGTCTCGATGCTGTCAGCAGCGATAGTAATCGTTACACGGCGGCCAAGGCCTTGAGTGGTTTCAACTGAAACTTGCATCTTGTTACCTCAAAAAATCACAGTGCTCGGTCAACTCTTACCCCGCAAGCACAGGTTGTTGGCTTCGCGGAACCGGGATGTTCTTATAATCAATCACATTCCCTGTTACCAGAATCATCCCGAAAGCATTCAAATAGGACGCGGCATTATAGCGGCATCACTTTTATGAGTCGAGAACGGTTATTGCGCGCTGTCGCGTATTTTTTCACAATTCCCGGGCAATTTTCGTCTGAATGCTGGGCAAAAAGCGCAAAATCCAGACAAAACAAAACGGCCCGCAGGCCGTTTTTCATAAAATCTTTAGCAACATACTGGAAAAGCGCCGACAGTTGCAAATGCGTTTTTACGCGATGCTTCCTGCTCCACGACAGGGAGGAGAGGCAAAGACGGTGTCCTGCAACCCTTCCCACTCCTTAATAGTGTAAGTATGCAGAGCCAGCGCATGAACGGTAGTAGAGAGTTCCTCCGCTAAAGTACTGTAAATCATTCGATGACGATTCAGAAAACGTTCACCCGTAAAACGATCGCTGACCAGCACAACTTTAAAATGGCTTTCAGAGCCGGCTGGGACATTGTGACGATAGCTTTCATCCACTACTTCGAGGAATACGGGTTGGAACGCCGCCCTTAATTTTTCTTCTATCCGCTCACGTATCATCATGAAATATCTCCTCCGACAACGCTGAGATGTCATCCATCCCTTTAAATACTAGCCGCTTTTACCGTTTCCATTGCAGCTTAACAACAAATATTTAGGTTTCGTCCTGGTTTTTCCGTCAAGCGTATGAAGTTTACTGATTTAAAGATTGAAACACAGGCCTCGCATCAGTGTTTCTTTTACCAGGGGCGATTATTTCGTCAACATGATGAATTTACATGCCTTACCCACTTCCCCTCGCCGTTGGCAATGTTATGATGGCGGGAATTTTTACCAAACACGCTTAAGAGTCTCTGAGAGCCCGAACATGTTCAAAAAAATCCTCTTCCCGTTAGTTGCTCTGTTTATGCTTGCAGGATGCGCAAAACCGCCAACAACTATTGAAGTTTCCCCGACGATTACACTGCCACAGCAGGATCCAAGCCTGATGGGCGTCACCGTAAGCATTAATGGTGCCGATCAGCGTACCGATCAGGCGCTGGCAAAAGTCACCCGCGATAATCAAATCGTTACCCTGACCGCCTCCCGCGATCTGCGTTTCCTGCTGCAAGAAGTGCTGGAAAAACAGATGACCGCGCGTGGTTACATGGTTGGTCCGAATGGCCCGGTTAATCTGCAAATCATCGTTAGCCAACTGTATGCTGACGTGTCCCAGGGCAACGTGCGCTACAACATCGCGACCAAAGCGGATATCGCCATCATCGCTACCGCGCAGAATGGCAACAAAATGACCAAAAACTATCGTGCCAGCTACAACGTTGAAGGTGCGTTCCAGGCCTCCAACAAAAATATCGCCGATGCGGTTAACAGTGTGCTGACCGATACCATCGCTGATATGTCTCAGGACACCAGCATCCACGAATTCATCAAGCAGAACGCGCGTTAATTTCTGCCCTCTGGCCCGGTGCAAGCCGGGCCTGTAGACGCCCATGTCCAGTCAATATTTACGTATTTTTCAACAGCCGCGTTCAGCCATATTGCTGATCCTGGGTTTTGCTTCCGGGCTACCGCTCGCCCTGACATCCGGTACCTTACAGGCCTGGATGACGGTCGAGAATATTGATCTCAAAACCATTGGTTTCTTCTCTCTGGTAGGCCAGGCTTACGTTTTTAAATTCCTCTGGTCACCGCTGATGGACCGCTACACGCCCCCATTTTTTGGGCGGCGGCGCGGTTGGCTGCTCGCCACGCAAATCCTGTTATTAGTCGCCATTGCGGCGATGGGTTTTCTCGAACCAGGCACCCAACTCCGCTGGATGGCGACGCTGGCGGTGGTGATCGCTTTTTGCTCGGCCTCTCAGGATATTGTCTTCGATGCGTGGAAAACCGATGTGCTCCCGGCAGAAGAACGTGGTGCGGGCGCGGCAATCAGCGTGCTGGGTTACCGTTTAGGGATGCTGGTTTCCGGCGGCTTAGCCCTGTGGCTGGCAGATAAATGGCTGGGCTGGCAGGGCATGTACTGGTTGATGGCGGCGCTGTTGATCCCTTGTATTATCGCGACGTTGCTTGCACCAGAACCGACCGACACCATTCCTGTGCCAAAAACGCTGGAACAAGCGGTTGTTGCACCTCTGCGAGATTTCTTTGGTCGCAATAATGCCTGGCTTATTTTGCTTCTTATCGTGCTGTATAAGCTGGGCGACGCATTCGCCATGAGCCTGACAACCACGTTTTTGATTCGCGGCGTCGGGTTTGATGCGGGTGAAGTAGGCGTGGTTAACAAAACGCTTGGCTTACTGGCGACCATTGTGGGCGCATTGTACGGTGGGATTTTGATGCAGCGCCTGTCGCTGTTCCGGGCGCTGCTGATTTTCGGCATTTTACAAGGTGCGTCTAACGCTGGTTACTGGCTGCTGTCGATTACTGATAAGCATCTCTACAGCATGGGCGCAGCCGTCTTTTTCGAAAACCTCTGTGGCGGGATGGGCACATCAGCCTTTGTCGCGCTGTTAATGACGCTGTGTAATAAGTCATTTTCCGCAACTCAATTTGCCCTGCTCTCAGCGCTTTCCGCTGTAGGACGAGTTTATGTCGGCCCCGTGGCGGGTTGGTTTGTTGAAGCACACGGCTGGTCGACATTCTATCTATTCTCCGTCGCCGCTGCCGTACCGGGGCTTATTTTGCTGCTGGTTTGCCGCCAGACGCTTGAATATACACGAGTAAATGACAACTTTATCTCCCGTACCGAATATCCGGCAGGTTATGCCTTTGCCATGTGGACACTGGCGGCGGGCGTCAGCCTGTTGGCCGTGTGGTTACTGCTGTTGACGATGGACGCGCTGGATTTGACGCACTTCTCTTTCCTGCCTGCTCTGCTGGAAGTCGGGGTTTTAGTCGCCCTTTCTGGCGTCGTGCTTGGTGGTTTGCTGGATTATCTGGCGCTACGAAAAACGCATCTGACGTAATCTGTAAATATTATTTAGCTGTAGTAATCACTCGCCGTAATTATTACGGCTAAATAAACATCAGTATCGCTTAATAATATTTGTTCTTTTGTGCGGCTTAGCGTTTGGAAATTATTGACGCAATTTATGAATTCTATTTTTTCTTACACGATTCAGCTAATGAGTCTTTATTTTCCCCCACCCAATTGTCACCATAATGATAATTATTTGTTAAACAATTGTTTTATTCCAGATTGGTTATACCAATTGCCCATCCAAACTCCTTCTGCACTCCCCTTTCGTTATAACGCCCTTTTGCAACAGCTTCTTAAAATCAACTTGATATGTTTTGCAACATATGTGACCTGACAGCCAAATCCAAGTAACAGGAATTTAATCATGTTTACAGTAATGTAACCTTCCCGTAAAATGCCCACACACTTTAAACGCCACCAGATCCCGTGGAATTGAGGTCGTTAAATGAGACTCAGGAAATACAATAAAAGTTTGGGATGGTTGTCATTATTTGCAGGCACTGTATTGCTCAGTGGCTGTAATTCTGCGCTGTTAGATCCCAAAGGACAGATTGGTCTGGAGCAACGTTCACTGATACTGACGGCATTTGGCCTGATGTTGATTGTCGTTATTCCCGCAATCTTGATGGCTGTTGGTTTCGCCTGGAAGTATCGTGCGAGCAATAAAGATGCTAAGTACAGCCCGAACTGGTCACACTCCAATAAAGTGGAAGCTGTGGTCTGGACGGTACCTATCTTAATCATCATCTTCCTTGCGGTACTGACCTGGAAAACCACTCACGCTCTTGAGCCTAGCAAGCCGCTGGCACACGACGAGAAGCCCATTACCATCGAAGTGGTTTCCATGGACTGGAAATGGTTCTTCATCTACCCGGAACAGGGCATTGCTACCGTGAATGAAATCGCTTTCCCGGCGAACACTCCGGTGTACTTCAAAGTGACCTCCAACTCCGTGATGAACTCCTTCTTCATTCCGCGTCTGGGTAGCCAGATTTATGCCATGGCCGGTATGCAGACTCGCCTGCATCTGATCGCCAACGAACCCGGTACTTATGACGGTATCTCCGCCAGCTACAGCGGGCCGGGCTTCTCAGGCATGAAGTTCAAAGCTATTGCAACACCGGATCGCGCCGAATTCGACCAATGGGTCGCAAAAGCGAAACAGTCGCCGAACACCATGTCTGACATGGCTGCGTTCGAAAAACTGGCCGCGCCTAGCGAATACAACCAGGTGGAATATTTCTCCAACGTGAAACCAGACTTGTTTGCCGATGTGATTAACAAGTTTATGGCTCACGGTAAGAGCATGGACATGACCCAGCCAGAAGGTGAGCACAGTGCACACGAAGGTATGGAAGGCATGGACATGAGCCACGCGGAATCCGCCCATTAAAGGGGTTGAGGAAGAATAAAGATGTTCGGAAAATTATCACTTGATGCAGTCCCGTTCCATGAACCTATCGTCATGGTTACGATCGCTGGCATTATTTTGGGAGGTCTGGCGCTCGTTGGCCTGATCACTTACTTCGGTAAGTGGACCTACCTGTGGAAAGAGTGGCTGACCTCCGTCGACCATAAACGCCTCGGTATCATGTATATCATCGTGGCGATTGTGATGTTGCTGCGTGGTTTTGCTGACGCCATTATGATGCGTAGCCAGCAGGCTCTTGCCTCGGCGGGCGAAGCGGGCTTCCTGCCACCTCACCACTACGATCAGATCTTCACCGCGCACGGCGTGATTATGATCTTCTTCGTGGCGATGCCTTTCGTTATCGGTCTGATGAACCTGGTGGTTCCGCTGCAGATCGGCGCGCGTGACGTTGCGTTCCCGTTCCTCAACAACTTAAGCTTCTGGTTTACTGTTGTTGGTGTGATTCTGGTTAACGTTTCTCTCGGCGTGGGCGAATTTGCGCAGACCGGCTGGCTGGCCTATCCACCGCTATCGGGAATAGAGTACAGTCCGGGAGTCGGTGTCGATTACTGGATATGGAGTCTCCAGCTATCCGGTATAGGTACGACGCTTACCGGTATCAACTTCTTCGTTACCATTCTGAAGATGCGCGCACCGGGCATGACCATGTTCAAGATGCCAGTATTTACCTGGGCATCACTGTGCGCGAACGTACTGATTATTGCTTCCTTCCCAATTCTGACGGTTACCGTCGCGTTGTTGACCCTGGATCGCTATCTGGGCACCCATTTCTTTACCAACGATATGGGTGGCAACATGATGATGTACATCAACCTGATTTGGGCCTGGGGCCACCCGGAAGTTTACATCCTGATCCTGCCTGTTTTCGGTGTGTTCTCCGAAATTGCGGCAACCTTCTCGCGTAAACGTCTGTTTGGTTATACCTCGCTGGTATGGGCAACCGTCTGTATCACCGTGCTGTCGTTCATCGTTTGGCTGCACCACTTCTTTACGATGGGTGCGGGCGCGAACGTAAACGCCTTCTTTGGTATCACCACAATGATTATCGCCATCCCGACCGGGGTGAAGATCTTCAACTGGCTGTTCACCATGTATCAGGGCCGCATCGTGTTCCATTCTGCGATGCTGTGGACCATCGGTTTTATCGTCACTTTCTCGGTGGGCGGGATGACTGGCGTGCTGCTGGCAGTACCGGGCGCGGACTTCGTTCTGCATAACAGCCTGTTCCTGATTGCGCACTTCCATAACGTGATCATCGGCGGCGTGGTCTTCGGCTGCTTCGCAGGGATGACCTACTGGTGGCCTAAAGCGTTCGGTTTCAAACTGAACGAAACCTGGGGTAAACGCGCGTTCTGGTTCTGGATCATCGGCTTCTTCGTTGCCTTTATGCCGCTGTATGCGCTGGGCTTCATGGGCATGACCCGTCGTTTGAGCCAGCAGATTGACCCGCAGTTCCACACCATGCTGATGATTGCAGCCAGCGGTGCAGTACTGATTGCGCTGGGTATTCTCTGCCTCGTTATTCAGATGTACGTTTCTATTCGCGACCGCGACCAGAACCGTGACCTGACTGGCGACCCGTGGGGTGGCCGTACGCTGGAGTGGGCAACCTCTTCCCCGCCTCCGTTCTATAACTTTGCCGTTGTGCCGCACGTTCACGAGCGTGATGCATTCTGGGAAATGAAAGAGAAAGGCGAAGCGTATAAAAAGCCTGACCACTATGAAGAAATTCATATGCCGAAAAACAGCGGTGCAGGTATCGTCATTGCAGCTTTCTCCACCATCTTCGGTTTCGCCATGATCTGGCATATCTGGTGGCTGGCGATTGTTGGCTTCGCAGGCATGATCATCACATGGATCGTGAAAAGCTTCGACGAGGACGTGGATTACTACGTGCCGGTGGCAGAAATCGAAAAACTGGAAAACCAGCATTTCGATGAGATTACTAAGGCAGGGCTGAAAAATGGCAACTGATACTTTGACGCACGCGACTGCCCACGCGCACGAACACGGGCACCACGATGCAGGCGGAACCAAAATCTTCGGATTTTGGATCTACCTGATGAGCGACTGCATTCTGTTCTCAATCTTGTTTGCTACCTATGCCGTTCTGGTGAACGGCACCGCAGGCGGCCCGACAGGTAAGGACATTTTCGAACTGCCGTTCGTTCTGGTTGAAACTTTCTTGCTGTTGTTCAGCTCCATCACCTACGGCATGGCGGCTATCGCCATGTACAAAAACAACAAAAGCCAGGTTATCTCCTGGCTGGCGTTGACCTGGTTGTTTGGTGCCGGATTTATCGGGATGGAAATCTACGAATTCCATCACCTGATTGTTAACGGCATGGGTCCGGATCGCAGCGGCTTCCTGTCAGCGTTCTTTGCGCTGGTCGGCACGCACGGTCTGCACGTCACTTCCGGTCTTATCTGGATGGCGGTGCTGATGGTACAAATCGCTCGTCGCGGCCTGACCAGCACTAACCGTACCCGCATCATGTGCCTGAGCCTGTTCTGGCACTTCCTGGATGTGGTTTGGATCTGTGTGTTCACTGTTGTTTATCTGATGGGGGCGATGTAATGAGTCATTCTACCGATCACAGCGGCGCGTCCCATGGCAGCGTAAAAACCTACATGACAGGCTTTATCCTGTCGATCATTCTGACGGTGATTCCGTTCTGGATGGTGATGACAGGGGCTGCCTCTCCGGCCGTAATTCTGGGAACAATCCTGGCAATGGCAGTGGTACAGGTTCTGGTGCATCTGGTGTGCTTCCTGCACATGAATACCAAATCAGATGAAGGCTGGAACATGACGGCGTTTGTCTTCACCGTGCTAATCATCGCTATCCTGGTTGTAGGCTCCATCTGGATTATGTGGAACCTCAACTACAACATGATGATGCACTAAGAGCGGCGGTTATGATGTTTAAGCAATACCTGCAAGTAACGAAACCAGGCATCATCTTTGGCAACCTGATCTCGGTGATTGGGGGATTCCTGCTGGCCTCAAAGGGCAGCATTGATTATCCCCTGTTTATCTACACGCTGGTTGGGGTGTCACTGGTTGTGGCGTCGGGTTGTGTGTTTAACAACTACATCGACAGGGATATCGACAGAAAGATGGAAAGGACGAAGAATCGGGTGCTGGTTAAAGGCCTGATCTCTCCTGCTGTCTCGCTGGTGTACGCCACCTTGCTGGGTATTGCTGGCTTTATGCTGCTGTGGTTTGGCGCGAATCCGCTGGCCTGCTGGCTGGGGGTGATGGGCTTTGTGGTTTATGTCGGCGTCTATAGCCTGTACATGAAACGCCACTCAGTCTACGGCACATTGATTGGTTCGCTCTCCGGCGCTGCGCCGCCGGTGATTGGCTACTGTGCAGTAACCGGCGAGTTCGATAGCGGCGCAGCGATCCTGCTGGCTATCTTCAGCCTGTGGCAGATGCCTCACTCCTATGCCATCGCCATTTTCCGCTTTAAGGATTACCAGGCGGCAAACATTCCGGTATTGCCAGTGGTAAAAGGCATTTCGGTGGCGAAGAATCACATCACGCTGTATATCATCGCCTTTGCCGTTGCCACGCTGATGCTCTCTCTTGGCGGTTACGCTGGATATAAATATCTGGTGGTCGCCGCGGCGGTTAGCGTCTGGTGGTTAGGTATGGCTCTGCGCGGTTATAAAGTTGCTGATGACAGAATCTGGGCGCGCAAGCTGTTCGGCTTCTCTATCATCGCCATCACTGCCCTCTCGGTGATGATGTCCGTTGATTTTATGGTACCGGACTCGCATACGCTGCTGGCTGCTGTGTGGTAACAAAACCTCTCAGTTAAAAAGGTGCTACGGCACCTTTTTTCTTAGCATTAGAAACATATCCCTCTCGAAATATTTACTAAAAAATCCGCATGTTTACCCCATTCGTTTGCCGCTTTACACTAGTCGCGAATTTAAAACAGAGGTGGTAATGAACGATTATAAAATGACGCCAGGTGAGCGGCGCGCGACCTGGGGTTTAGGAACCGTTTTCTCGTTGCGCATGCTGGGCATGTTTATGGTTCTGCCGGTTCTGACCACGTATGGCATGGCTCTGCAAGGTGCCAGCGAAGCATTAATCGGTATTGCCATTGGTATTTATGGTCTGACTCAGGCCGTTTTTCAGATTCCGTTTGGCCTGCTTTCCGACCGCATTGGTCGCAAACCATTAATTGTCGGTGGGCTGGCGGTGTTTGCCGCCGGTAGCGTTATCGCTGCGCTTTCTGACTCCATCTGGGGAATTATTCTGGGCCGGGCGCTACAAGGCTCCGGTGCGATTGCCGCTGCCGTTATGGCGCTGCTTTCCGATCTCACGCGCGAACAAAACCGTACCAAAGCAATGGCGTTTATCGGCGTGAGCTTTGGCATTACCTTTGCCATTGCGATGGTGCTTGGCCCGATCATCACTCACAAACTTGGGCTGCACGCGCTGTTCTGGATGATCGCTATTCTGGCAACGACCGGCATTGCGTTGACCATTTGGGTTGTGCCCAACAGTAGCACTCACGTACTTAATCGTGAGTCCGGAATGGTGAAAGGCAGTTTCAGTAAAGTGCTGGCGGAACCGCGGCTGCTGAAACTCAACTTTGGCATTATGTGTCTGCATATTTTGCTGATGTCGACGTTTGTTGCCCTGCCCGGACAACTGGCTGATGCAGGGTTCCCGGCGGCTGAACACTGGAAGGTCTATCTGGCGACAATGCTAATCGCCTTTGGCTCGGTCGTGCCTTTCATTATCTACGCTGAAGTTAAGCGCAAAATGAAGCAAGTCTTTGTCTTCTGCGTCGGGTTGATCGTGGTTGCGGAAATTGTGTTGTGGAACGCGCAAACGCAGTTCTGGCAACTGGTGGTCGGCGTGCAGCTTTTCTTTGTGGCGTTTAATTTGATGGAAGCCCTCCTGCCCTCACTTATCAGTAAAGAGTCGCCAGCAGGTTACAAAGGTACGGCGATGGGTGTTTACTCCACCAGCCAGTTTCTTGGCGTGGCGATTGGCGGTTCGCTGGGCGGCTGGATTAACGGCATGTTTGACGGTCAGGGGGTATTTCTCGCTGGCGCAATGCTGGCCGCAGTGTGGCTGACAGTCACCAGTACCATGAAAGAACCGCCGTATGTCAGCAGTTTGCGCATTGAAATCCCGGCGAACATTGCCGCAAACGAGGCGTTAAAAGTGCGTTTGCTAGAAACTGAAGGCATCAAAGAAGTGTTGATTGCAGAAGAAGAACATTCAGCTTATGTGAAAATCGACAGCAAAGTGACGAATCGCTTTGAGATAGAACAGGCAATTCGTCAGGCATAAAAAACGCGGCGAATTGCCTGCTGCGCTACGCTTATCAGGCCTACAAAGTTTCTGAATTACAAACCTTTGTAGGCCGAATCAGGCGTTCATGCCGCATCTGACATGAACAAAACGCACATAGTCGCGATTAATCGCGGAAGTTTTTGAACTGGAACGGCTGACCGAGATCGCCACCACGTACCATCGCCATGACAGCCTGCAAATCATCACGAGATTTGCCCGTTACGCGGATTTCATCGCCCTGAATTTGCGCCTGCACTTTCAGTTTGCTGTCTTTGATCATCTTGACGATTTTCTTCTGGGTCGCGCTCTCAATGCCCTGTTTCAGTTTCGCTTCCACAAACCAGGTTTTACCGCTATGAACGATATTCTCCGGTACATCCAGCGAACTGCCTTCAATGCCGCGCTTCAGCAGCTTGGCACGCAGAATATCCAGCAACTGATTGACCTGGAAATCGGACTCGCTCAACACTTTGATGGTTTTGCTGGCGTCGTTCAGCTCAAATGAGGCTTCAACGTTACGGAAGTCAAAACGGGACTCCACTTCGCGGCTCGCGTTATCGACCGCGTTACGTGCTTCCTGAAGATCAACTTCAGAGACAATATCGAAAGATGGCATCTTTTCCTCTCCCTTCATTTTTGATGCGAAGCATAATACCCGCAAAGTTAAATAACCGACAGTCCTGCACCAGGACGTATCCCTTAATTGTGCATAGTCGCAACAGCATGCACAATTAAGGGATAGCCTTATTGAACACCCGGAGTGGTTGCGGGTGAGGAGGAACAATGAAAATTACCGTATTGGGATGCGGTGCCTTAGGGCAATTATGGCTTACAGCACTTTGCAAACAGGGTCATGAAGTTCAGGGCTGGCTGCGCGTACCGCAACCTTATTGTAGCGTGAATCTGGTTGAGACAGATGGTTCGATATTTAACGAATCGCTGACCGCCAACGATCCCGATTTTCTCGCCACCAGCGATCTGCTCCTGGTGACGCTGAAAGCATGGCAGGTTTCCGATGCCGTCAAAAGCCTCGCGTCCACACTGCCTGTAACTACGCCAATACTGTTAATTCACAACGGCATGGGCACCATCGAAGAGTTGCAAAACATTCAGCAGCCATTACTGATGGGCACCACCACCCATGCAGCCCGCCGCGACGGCAATGTCATTATTCATGTGGCAAACGGTATCACGCATATTGGCCCGGCACGGCAACAGGACGGGGATTACAGTTATCTGGCGGATATTTTGCAAACCGTGTTGCCTGACGTTGCCTGGCATAACAATATTCGCGCCGAGCTGTGGCGCAAGCTGGCAGTCAACTGCGTGATTAATCCACTGACTGCCATCTGGAATTGCCCGAACGGTGAATTACGTCATCATCCGCAAGAAATTATGCAGATATGCGAAGAAGTCGCGGCGGTGATCGAACGCGAAGGGCATCATACTTCAGCAGAAGATTTGCGTGATTACGTGATGCAGGTGATTGATGCCACAGCGGAAAATATCTCGTCGATGTTGCAGGATATCCGCGCGCTGCGCCACACTGAAATCGACTATATCAATGGTTTTCTCTTACGCCGCGCCCGCGCGCATGGGATTGCCGTACCGGAAAACACCCGCCTGTTTGAAATGGTAAAAAGAAAGGAGAGTGAATATGAGCGCATCGGCACTGGTTTGCCTCGCCCCTGGTAGTGAAGAGACTGAAGCCGTCACCACTATCGATCTGCTGGTTCGCGGCGGTATCAAAGTCACCACTGCCAGCGTCGCCAGCGATGGTAACCTGGCGATTACCTGCTCGCGCGGCGTGAAGCTGCTGGCGGATGCGCCGCTGGTCGAAGTGGCTGATGGCGAATATGACGTGATCGTGCTGCCTGGTGGCATTAAAGGCGCGGAGTGTTTTCGCGATAGCACTCTGCTGGTTGAAACCGTTAAACAGTTCCACCGTTCCGGGCGTATCGTCGCGGCTATTTGCGCCGCGCCAGCCACCGTGCTGGTGCCGCACGATATCTTCCCGATTGGTAATATGACCGGCTTCCCGACGCTGAAAGACAAAATTCCCGCCGAACAATGGCTGGACAAGCGCGTCGTCTGGGATGCACGGGTAAAATTGCTGACCAGCCAGGGGCCGGGTACAGCTATCGACTTTGGTCTGAAAATTATCGACCTGTTGGTTGGGCGTGAAAAAGCCCATGAAGTGGCATCACAACTGGTGATGGCGGCAGGGATTTATAATTATTACGAGTAGTGTCGGATGCGGCAAACGTCGCATCTGACCAGATGCGACGTAAAAACCACAAATTACGGGCGATATACCTTCACATTGTTAAAGCCCTGCTCGCGCAGATAGAGCGCCTGCAGACGGCTCATCACCCCGCGCTCACACCACAGCAGCCAAGTTTTGTTCTGGTCGAGATCGCCAAATTTGGTGCTCAGTTTATAGAACGGCAGAGAAACCACATCAATCCCTTCGACTTTCAGTGGCTTATCTTCCTGTTCATCGATAGAACGGATATCGAGGATCACGTCGTTCGGGCCGAAGCCATTGACGGTTTCCACTTCCACCACTTCCTGCTCGGTCTGCTGGGCGATTTCGCGGATATCAACGTTATTCGCCTCCTCAACCACTTTATCGAGAATGCTGAAGTCGAACTTCTCTTCTTCCGCTTCAATCTTCGATTTAACCGCTTTCACCGTCGGGCTTTTGGAGATCACGCCACAATATTCCGGCATCGTGCGAGCAAAGTCTTCAGTGCCAATCTGGCGGGCCAGGTTGATGATGTGCTCTTTGTCGTAAGAAATCAGCGGACGCAGGATCAGCGTATCAGAGACGTTATCAATCAGGCGCAGGTTGGTCAGCGTCTGACTGGACACCTGGCCGAGCGCTTCGCCGGTGACCAGCGCCTGTACGCCGTAACGTTCAGCCACTTTAGACGCGGCACGCACCATCATACGTTTGAGGATAACGCCCATCTGACCGTCGTCGATTTTCTCGAGAATTTCCCCGACGACCGGTTCGAAATTAATAGCGACAAAACGCACGCGGTGGGAGCTGCCAAAACGATTCCACAGATAATGCGCCACCTGACGCACGCCAATTTCATGCGCCGCGCCGCCGAGGTTAAAGAAGCAGTAATGCACGCGGCAGCCGCGACGCATCAACATATAACTGGAAACACCGGAGTCGAAACCACCGGAAATGAGCGACAGCACATCTTCCTGGGTGCCGATCGGGAAACCGCCAATACCTTCGTAGCGGCCTTTAATCAGCAGGAGACGATCGTCTTCCACTTCCAGATGGACAGTCACTTCCGGATTGGTCAGCTTCACGCGCGCGGACTCAATATGCTGATTTAAACCGCCGCCGACGTAACGTTCCACATCAATCGAGCTAAAATCATGTTTGCCACGGCGCTTCACGCGTACGCAGAAGGTTTTGCCTTCCAGCTGATCGCGATACTGAACCAACGCTTTCTCGAAAATATCGTGCATGTCGGTAAACGGCACGTCTTCGACTTCGAGAATATGGTGGATACCCGGAATACGGGTCAGGGCGTCGCGAATAGCCAGACGCTGGTTTTCATCTTTTGCGCGAACTTCGATGTTATCCCAGTGGCGGACGACAGCGAGCGTCTCATCATAGTGCTTTAAAACGTTACGAATGTTCCCGGTAAGGATTTTTATAAAGCGCAAGCGCACAGATTGGCTTTTGATGGTGATTTCCGGGAACAATTTAATGATAAACTTCATGGCGGCAATGGTTCGTTGGCAAGCCTTAAGCGACTTGTATAGGGAAAAATACAGCAGCCCACACCTGCGGCTGCATCCAGGCGCGGAAGTATACCACTAACATCGCTTTGCTGCGCACATCACCTTACCATTGCGCGTTATTTGCTATTTGCCCTGAGTCCGTTACCATGACGGGGCGAAAAATATTGAGAGTCAGACATTCATTATGCCGAAGAAAAATGAGGCTCCCGCCAGCTTTGAAAAGGCGCTGAGCGAGCTGGAACAGATTGTAACCCGTCTGGAAAGTGGCGACCTGCCGCTGGAAGAGGCGCTGAACGAGTTCGAACGCGGCGTGCAGCTGGCACGTCAGGGGCAGGCCAAATTACAACAAGCTGAACAGCGCGTACAAATTCTGCTGTCTGACAATGAAGACGCCTCTCTAACCCCTTTTACACCGGACAATGAGTAATGGACTTTCCGCAGCAACTCGAAGCCTGCGTTAAGCAGGCCAACCAGGCGCTGAGCCGTTTTATCGCCCCACTGCCCTTTCAGAACACTCCCGTGGTCGAAACCATGCAGTATGGCGCATTATTAGGTGGTAAGCGCCTGCGACCTTTTCTGGTTTATGCCACCGGTCATATGTTCGGCGTTAGCACAAACACGCTGGACGCACCCGCTGCTGCCGTAGAGTGTATCCACGCTTACTCATTAATTCATGATGATTTACCGGCGATGGATGATGACGATCTGCGTCGCGGTTTGCCGACCTGCCATGTGAAGTTTGGCGAAGCGAACGCGATTCTCGCTGGCGACGCTTTACAAACGCTGGCGTTCTCGATTTTAAGCGATGCTGATATGCCGGAAGTGTCGGATCGCGACAGAATTTCGATGATTTCTGAACTGGCGAGCGCCAGCGGTATTGCCGGAATGTGTGGTGGTCAGGCGTTGGATTTAGACGCGGAAGGCAAACACGTACCTCTGGACGCGCTTGAGCGTATTCATCGTCATAAAACCGGCGCATTGATTCGCGCCGCCGTTCGCCTTGGCGCATTAAGCGCCGGAGATAAAGGGCGTCGTGCTCTGCCAGTACTCGACAAGTACGCAGAGAGCATCGGCCTTGCCTTCCAGGTTCAGGATGACATCCTGGATGTGGTAGGAGATACTGCAACGTTGGGAAAACGCCAGGGTGCCGACCAGCAACTTGGTAAAAGTACCTACCCTGCACTTCTGGGTCTTGAGCAAGCCCGGAAGAAAGCCCGGGATCTGATCGACGATGCCCGTCAGTCGCTGAAACAACTGGCTGAACAATCACTCGATACCTCGGCACTGGAAGCGCTAGCGGACTACATCATCCAGCGTAATAAATAAACAATAAGTATTAATAGGCCCCTGATGAGTTTTGATATTGCCAAATACCCGACCCTGGCACTGGTCGACTCCACCCAGGAGTTACGACTGTTGCCGAAAGAGAGTTTACCGAAACTCTGCGACGAACTGCGCCGCTATTTACTCGACAGCGTGAGCCGTTCCAGCGGGCACTTCGCCTCCGGGCTGGGCACGGTCGAACTGACCGTGGCGCTGCACTATGTCTACAACACCCCGTTTGACCAATTGATTTGGGATGTGGGGCATCAGGCTTATCCGCATAAAATTTTGACCGGACGCCGCGACAAAATCGGCACCATCCGTCAGAAAGGCGGCCTGCACCCGTTCCCGTGGCGCGGCGAAAGCGAATATGACGTATTAAGCGTCGGGCATTCATCAACCTCCATCAGTGCCGGAATTGGTATTGCGGTTGCTGCCGAGAAAGAAGGCAAAAATCGCCGTACCGTCTGTGTAATCGGCGATGGCGCGATTACCGCAGGCATGGCGTTTGAAGCGATGAATCACGCGGGCGATATCCGTCCTGATATGCTGGTGGTCCTCAACGACAACGAAATGTCGATTTCCGAAAATGTCGGCGCGCTCAACAACCATCTGGCGCAGCTGCTTTCCGGTAAGCTTTACTCTTCACTGCGCGAAGGCGGGAAAAAAGTTTTCTCTGGCGTGCCACCCATTAAAGAGCTACTCAAACGTACCGAAGAACATATTAAAGGCATGGTAGTCCCTGGCACGTTGTTTGAAGAGCTGGGCTTTAACTACATCGGCCCGGTTGACGGTCACGATGTGCTGGGGCTTATCACCACGCTGAAGAACATGCGTGACCTGAAAGGCCCGCAGTTCCTGCATATCATGACCAAAAAAGGTCGTGGTTATGAACCGGCAGAAAAAGACCCAATCACTTTCCACGCCGTGCCTAAATTTGATCCCTCCAGCGGTTGTTTGCCGAAAAGTAGCGGCGGTTTGCCGAGCTATTCAAAAATCTTTGGCGACTGGTTGTGCGAAACGGCAGCGAAAGACAACAAGCTGATGGCGATTACTCCGGCGATGCGTGAAGGTTCCGGTATGGTCGAGTTTTCTCGTAAATTCCCGGATCGCTATTTTGATGTAGCGATTGCCGAGCAACACGCAGTGACCTTTGCTGCGGGACTGGCCATTGGTGGATACAAACCCATTGTCGCGATCTACTCCACCTTCCTGCAACGCGCCTATGATCAGGTGCTGCATGACGTGGCAATTCAAAAACTCCCGGTCCTGTTCGCCATCGACCGCGCGGGCATTGTTGGTGCTGACGGTCAAACCCATCAGGGTGCTTTTGATCTCTCTTACCTGCGCTGCATACCGGAAATGGTCATTATGACCCCGAGCGATGAAAACGAATGTCGCCAGATGCTCTATACCGGCTATCACTATAACGATGGCCCGTCAGCGGTGCGCTACCCGCGTGGCAACGCGGTAGGCGTGGAGCTGACGCCGCTGGAAAAACTGCCAATTGGCAAAGGCATTGTGAAGCGTCGTGGCGAGAAACTGGCGATCCTTAACTTTGGTACGCTGATGCCAGACGCGGCGAAAGTCGCTGAATCGCTGAACGCCACGCTGGTCGATATGCGTTTTGTGAAACCGCTTGATGAAGCGTTAATTCTGGAAATGGCCGCCAGCCATGAAGCGCTGGTCACCGTAGAAGAAAACGCCATTATGGGCGGCGCAGGTAGCGGAGTGAACGAAGTGCTGATGGCCCATCGTAAACCAGTACCCGTGCTGAACATTGGTCTGCCGGACTTCTTTATTCCGCAAGGAACTCAGGAAGAAATGCGCGCCGAACTCGGCCTCGATGCCGCCGGTATGGAAGCCAAAATCAAGGCCTGGCTGGCATAATCCCTACTCCACTCCTGCTATGCTTAACAAATTATTCATAGACTCTAAATAATTCGAGTTGCAGGAAGGCGGCAAACGAGTGAAGCCCCAGGAGCTTACATAAGTAAGTGACTGGGGTGAACGAATGCAGCCGCAGCACATGCAACTTGAAGTATGACGAGTATGGCAGGAGTGGCAGCATGCAATACAACCCCTTAGGAAAAACCGACCTTCGCGTTTCCCGACTTTGCCTCGGCTGTATGACCTTTGGCGAGCCAGATCGTGGTAATCACGCATGGACACTGCCGGAAGAAAGCAGCCGTCCCATAATTAAACGCGCGCTGGAAGGCGGCATAAATTTCTTTGACACCGCCAATAGCTATTCCGATGGCAGCAGCGAAGAGATCGTCGGTCGCGCACTGCGGGATTTCGCCCGTCGTGAAGACGTGGTCGTTGCCACCAAAGTATTCCATCGCGTTGGTGATTTGCCGGAAGGATTATCCCGTGCGCAAATATTGCGCTCTATCGACGACAGCCTGCGCCGTCTCGGCATGGATTATGTCGATATCCTGCAAATTCATCGCTGGGATTACAACACGCCGATCGAAGAGACGCTGGAAGCCCTGAACGACGTGGTAAAAGCCGGGAAAGCGCGTTATATCGGCGCGTCATCAATGCACGCTTCGCAGTTTGCTCAGGCACTGGAACTCCAAAAACAGCATGGCTGGGCGCAGTTTGTCAGTATGCAGGATCACTACAATCTGATTTATCGCGAAGAAGAGCGCGAGATGCTGCCACTGTGTTATCAGGAGGGCGTGGCGGTGATTCCGTGGAGCCCGCTGGCGCGGGGGCGACTAACGCGTCCGTGGGGAGAAACTACCGCACGACTGGTGTCTGATGAGGTGGGGAAAAATCTCTATAAAGAAAGCGATGAAAATGACGCGCAGATCGCAGAGCGGTTAACGGGCGTCAGTGAAGAACTCGGTGCAACACGAGCACAAGTTGCGCTGGCCTGGTTGTTGAGTAAACCGGGCATTGCCGCACCGATTATCGGTACATCGCGGGAAGAACAGCTTGATGAGCTATTGAACGCGGTGGATATCACTTTGAAGCCGGAACAGATTGCCGAACTGGAAACGCCGTATAAACCGCATCCGGTAGTAGGATTTAAATAAGAGTCCAGGCCTGATGAGACGCAACAAGCGTCACATCAGGCATCGGTGCACAACTACGACAGAATGCCCAGCGGCCAGTGATGACCAATAAAGTACAGGATGCCAGCGGAGATCACCCCGGCGACAATATCATCTATCATGATCCCCATGCCGCCATGCACATTGCGATCAAACCAGCGGATCGGCCACGGTTTCCACATATCCAGAATACGGAAAATCACAAACCCGGCGGCAACCCACTGCCAGTCATTGGTCGGCAGCGCCATGAGCGTGATCCACATACCAATAAATTCGTCCCAGACAATGCTGCCGTGATCGTGCACGCCCATATCTTTTGCGGTCTGATGACAAAGATAGACGCCGATACAGATCCCCAGCATCACCACCAGCGAGTAGAGCTGCCAGGGCAAAAAGGTCATCAGATACCAGAACGGAATCGCTGCCAGCGAGCCCATCGTCCCAGGAACGATCGGGCTTAATCCACTTCCGAATCCGACAGCAAGCAGATGCCACGGATTACTCATCTTCAGGCGACTTTTCGCGACATCTTTATGGCGTGGCAAAATGGTCATATCCTTTCCAGTCAAACGTGACAGGTTCGCCGTCACGAATAAAACAAAGCCCTTCGATATCGGCGGTCATTTGCCCGATACAGGTAAACGGTACGCCAAGGTGTCCGAGAGCAACATCCAGCGCGCCACGGTTCAGTTCCGGCACCGTGAAACACAACTCGTAATCTTCACCGCCAGAGAGCGCCCAGCGCAGCGCCTGTTCCGGTTCAACATGGCGAGAAAGCGCATCAGAAAACGGCAGCAATGCCAGGTCAATACGTGCGCCGCAGTCGCTGGCTTTCACGATATGCCCGAGATCGGAAATCAGACCGTCAGAGAGATCGATAGCTGAATTTGCCAGATCGCGCAGTGCCTGCCCCTGTAAAATACGCGGCGATGGACGGAGATGACGTTTGATCAAGTAGTCAGCATCTTTAGCATCGGCAACCTGCAAACGGTTTTGCAAAATCGCCAGCCCGGCGGCGCTATCGCCCGGTGTACCGGTCACATAGATCCAGTCACCCGGTTTCGCCCCAGAGCGCGTTAAGGCTCGTCCCATCGGAACAAAGCCGTGGATACCCAACGTCATTGATAATGGCCCACGCGTGGTATCGCCGCCAATGAGTTGCATATCGTAATAATTGAGAAGATCAAACAAACTGTCGCTGAAGGACTCAAGCCACGCTTCGTCTACGTCCGGTAAGGTTAATGCCAGCGTCAGCCAGGCCGGATCGGCCCCCATCGCTGCCAGATCGCTTAGGTTCACCGCCAGTGCTTTATAAGCCAGATCAGCAGGATCGATATCAGGGAGGAAATGGTTACCCGCCACCAGCGTATCAGTGCTGATCGCCAGGGTCTGTTTCTCGGGGATATTTAGAAGTGCGCAATCGTCGCCGATGCCCAGTTCGACATCAAGACGAGAACTTCTTACACGGTCAAAATAACGGGCAATCAGGGAGAACTCGCCACATGCCATACGTTATGCCTCAGCAGGTAAAAAAGAAAAGGCCGGCGATCATGGAACGGTCTTCCGTGAATCTACCGGCCTGGATATCACTTTTTGTTAGGGCGAATCACAGGTGCTGCTTTATCGAGTACGCCGTTGACGAACTTATGGCTGTCTTCTGCGCCGAACGATTTCGCCAGTTCGATCGCTTCGTTAATGGCCACTTTGTATGGCACATCGCTACGTTTAGACAGTTCGTACAGCGCAATGCGCAGTACTGCTTTTTCTACCTGTCCCAGTTCTTCCAGCAGGCGGGACAGGTATGGCTTCATCAGTCCGTCGAGGTATGCGGTATTAGTCGCCACCCCGGCCAGCAGCTCACGGAAGTACAGGACGTCAACGTCTTTTACATCCTGTTCAGCCAGGAACTGGTATTCAACATCAGCGATGTCGTTCTGGGACAACTGCCAGGAGTAGAGCGCCTGGACGGCACACTCACGAGCGCGGCGACGAGCAGCAGGTTTCACGGATTTCCCCTTACTAATTTCAGGCCTTGATGGCTTTCAATACATTAATCATTTCAAGCGCGGTCAGTGCAGCTTCTGCACCTTTGTTGCCAGCTTTGGTGCCAGCACGTTCGATCGCTTGTTCAATGCTTTCAGTGGTCAGAACCCCAAAAGCAACCGGAATTTCGCTGTCCTGGGCAACATGCGCCAGGCCGTTGCTTGCACCACCAGCGACATATTCAAAGTGGGCAGTGCCACCACGAATAACCGTACCCAGCGCAATCACCGCGTCGTATTTACCGGTTTTAGCCAGTGCACCCGCCGCCAGCGGCAGCTCATAGGCACCAGGCACCCAAACAACGGTAATGTTTTCATCTTTTACCTGACCGATACGTTTCAGTGCGTCAATTGCACCTTCCAGCAGGCTGTCATTGATAAAGTTGTTGAAACGCGCGATGGTGATGGCGACGCGAGCGTCCGGGGTAGCAACGTTAGCTTCAATAATGTTCATTTTCTTCCTTCGGGTTCGAGTATGGCCCCGCAGGGGGGCGGATTTTAGCATAATATTTCGTGCGCTGCTTCCCTTTCGAGCCGGGAGATCATGCACCTACTAAATGCAGGCAAACATCCGGGCCTACATGACGTATCTCTTTGAATTTAAATTGGGGGGCGTCGGCTAATTTCTCAAGCCCTGGCAGCGAGCATAATCCACGGGCGTCGCTGCCTAATAGTTTAGGTGCGATATAGACAATCAGCTCATCGACTAAACCCGCCTGCAGCAATGCGCCAGCGAGCGTTGGCCCCGCTTCCACCCAGATGCTGTTAATTTGCTGTTTACCCAGTTGCATCATCAGTACAACCAGATCCAGATGACCTTTATGCGCTGGAATCAGCAAGGTACGCACCGTTTCCGGCCACTCACGAGAATCTTCCTGCGTACGCGCGAACCAGGTTTCGCCGGGCTGCTGCACAATGCGATGTACCGGCGTCACGCGATTTTGGCTATCAATCACAATACGTATCGGCTGACGGAGATTTTGTTGCGGATAGAGCGCCTGAGTTTGTTCATCCAGTTCAGACCAACGCACCGTTAAGGCAGGATCATCCGCCAGCACCGTGGCGCTGCTGGTTAAAATGGCATGACTTTGCGCGCGCAGTAGTTGTACATCACGCCGCGCCTGGGGCGAAGTGATCCACTGGCTTTCGCCGCTCGCCATCGCCGTGCGACCATCAAGCGATGCGCCAAGTTTTAACTGAATATAAGGAAAGCCGGTGCGCATCCGCTTGAGAAAGCCTTTATTCAATTGCTCGGCTTCACTCATCATCAGGCCGTGGCTGACGTCAATGCCAGCCTGTTGCAGACGGTAAAGTCCACGCCCAGCGACCTGCGGGTTAGGATCTTGCATCGAGGCAACCACGCGCGCTACGCCAGCGGCGATGAGTGCGTCACAGCACGGTGGCGTACGACCATGATGGCTACAGGGTTCGAGTGTGACATAGGCGGTCGCACCTTTGGCTTTTTCACCCGCCATACGCAACGCGTGTACTTCGGCATGTGGTTCACCCGCACGTTGGTGGTAACCTTCACCGACAATTTCGCCATCTTTGACAATGACGCACCCGACATTCGGGTTGGGATGCGTGGTAAAACGTCCTCGTTGCGCCAGCTTTAGCGCCCGCGCCATGTAATACTCGTCCTGCACGGCTTAGTCCTCCAGGCGCGCGATCTCTTCGCCAAATTCTTTGATATCTTCGAAACTGCGGTAGACAGAGGCAAAACGGATATAGGCGACTTTATCGAGCTTTTTCAATTGCTCCATCACCAGATTGCCAATCATCTTGCTCGGCACTTCGCGCTCACCGGTGGCGCGCAGCTGCGATTTAATATGATTGATTGCCATTTCGACGTCATCGGAACTCACCGGACGTTTTTCCAGCGCCCGCAGCATTCCGCTACGCAATTTCTCTTCATTAAACGGTTCACGCACGTCGTTGCTTTTTACAACACGCGGCATAACCAGCTCCGCCACTTCAAAGGTGGTGAAACGTTCATTACACACCAGACACTGCCGACGGCGGCGTACGGATGAACCCTCGCCCACGAGACGAGAGTCAATTACCTTAGTGTCCACGGCGAAACAGAATGGGCAATGCATACGGCGTCCTGACCAGGTGGTTAACGGAAATCTATTTTACCCTGAACTGACGATACAACAAAGGCGCAACGCTTTTGAGATAAAGGATCGATGCTTTCGCTGCTTTTACCCTCTACCATTAGGCTAATTGCGACGAGAAAGGGACGACCTATGAATACTAACGTTTTTCGACTGCTCCTGCTGGGAAGCCTGTTCAGCCTTAGCGCCTGTGTGCAGCAAAGTGAAGTGCGACAGATGAAACACAGCGTCAGCACGCTGAACCAGGAGATGACGCAACTCAATCAAGAAACAGTCAAAATCACTCAGCAAAACAGGCTGAATGCAAAATCCAGCAGTGGGGTTTACCTTCTGCCTGGAGCGAAAACACCGGCAAGACTGGAAAGCCAGATCGGTACTTTACGTATGTCGCTGGTGAATATTACGCCTGATACAGATGGCACCACCCTGACGCTACGTATTCAGGGCGAGTCGAATGATCCCTTGCCCGCATTCAGCGGAACTGTTGAATATGGGCAAATTCAGGGAACAATAGACAACTTTCAGGAAATCAATGTGCAGAATCAATTGATTAATGCCCCTGCCAGCGTCCTTGCCCCCAGCGATGTTGATATTCCGTTACAGTTAAAGGGGATTTCTGTGGATCAATTAGGCTTTGTACGTATCCACGACATTCAACCTGTTATGCATTAAACGTATTGCGGGGCAATTTTGTGCGTCCCGCAACATCTTTCCCCGTCATTTTGTTACTCCGCTTACATCACCCAGATTGATAGTAAAAGTTTGCAACAAGGGTGAAAGTCAGTACAATCCCTGCCCGAATGTGTGTAAACGTGAACGCAATCGATTACGTAAATGATAGAACTGTGAAACGAAACATATTTTTGTGAGCAATGATTTTTATAATAGGCTCCTCTGTATACGAAATATTTAGAAACGCAATTTGCGCCTTTTTCACTCCCGCAAGGGATTTTCAAACAGTGGCATACATATGAAAAAAACATTACTGGCAGCCGGTGCGGTACTGGCGCTCTCTTCGTCTTTTACTGTCAACGCAGCTGAAAACGACAAACCGCAGTATCTTTCCGACTGGTGGCACCAGAGCGTTAACGTTGTCGGAAGCTATCACACCCGTTTCGGACCGCAGATCCGCAACGATACCTACCTTGAGTACGAAGCATTCGCTAAAAAAGACTGGTTCGACTTCTATGGTTATGCGGATGCGCCGGTATTCTTCGGCGGTAACTCCGATGCAAAAGGTATCTGGAACCACGGTTCTCCGCTGTTTATGGAAATCGAACCACGTTTCTCCATCGACAAGCTGACCAATACTGACCTTAGCTTCGGTCCGTTCAAAGAGTGGTACTTCGCGAACAACTACATTTACGACATGGGTCGTAATAAAGATGGTCGCCAGAGCACCTGGTACATGGGTCTGGGTACCGATATCGACACTGGCCTGCCGATGAGCCTGTCCATGAACGTCTATGCGAAATACCAGTGGCAGAACTATGGCGCAGCGAACGAAAACGAGTGGGACGGTTACCGTTTCAAAATTAAATACTTTGTGCCGATTACCGATCTGTGGGGCGGTCAGCTGAGCTACATCGGCTTCACCAACTTCGACTGGGGTTCCGATTTAGGGGATGACAGCGGTAACGCAATCAACGGTATTAAGACCCGTACTAATAACTCTATCGCTTCCAGCCATATTCTGGCTCTGAACTACGATCACTGGCACTACTCTGTCGTAGCTCGTTACTGGCACGACGGTGGTCAGTGGAACGACGATGCAGAACTGAACTTCGGCAACGGCAACTTCAACGTTCGCTCTACCGGCTGGGGTGGTTACCTGGTAGTAGGTTACAACTTCTGATTATGAAAATGCCGGGATTTATTCCCGGCATTTCTGATTGTTAACAACGTGTGCTTTGTTCATGCCGGATGCGGCGTAAACGCTTTGTCCGGCCAACAAAAGCACGTAAATTCAATATATTGCTGAAATAACGTAGGCCTGATAAGCGTAGCGCATCAGGCAATTTTACGTTTTAATCACTTCTTCTTGTTCATCATCGCTTTCAGGTCAGCGAATGGGTTGTACTTCGCTTCACCGACATCTTTCTGCGCATCTTCCCCTGCGATAACGGTCGTACCATACTGATCCGCTTCGGTATATTTCGAATGCTCATGATCGTGGCAATAGAGACACAACAATTCCCAGTTACTGCCATCTTCCGGGTTATTGGTATGGTCGTGATCAATGTGGTGAACGGTAAGTTCACGCAGGTTGGAATAAACAAACTCGCGGGAACAGCGACCGCAGACCCACGGATAGATTTTTAATGCTTTTTCGCGATAGCCGCTTTCTAACCGCGCATAGTTTTTTGGGATGATAGCCATGAAAAGTTACCTGGATGAAATGTAGGGTTACGCGCAGTTTCCCAAGATGCGGGGATTTTCGCAATCTCCATACATCAAAAAAATCCCGATCTTCTGACCGGGATTTTCAACATCAACGGGAACTTGATTACGGCAGAATTGACGGCTGATCCGCCCCTTCTTTTTCCACTTTCTGCTGCAACATGTGTTCGCGCTTCATACCCAGTTTCAGAGCCAACGCAGATGCCACATAGATGGAAGATGCAGTACCGATGGAAACACCGATAAGCATGGTCAGCGAGAAGCCTTCCAGTACCGGACCACCGAAGAGGTACAGCATCAGGATAACCATCAAGGTAGTACCGGATGTGATCAAGGTACGGTGCAGCGTCTGGGTCAAGGACACGTTAAAGATTTCGTAAGGCGTACCGCGACGGATCTTGCGGAAGTTTTCACGAATACGGTCCGATACCACGATACTGTCGTTAAGCGAGTAACCGATAACCGACATCAACGATGCCACAATGGTCAGGTCAATCTCGATATGGAATAACGACAAAATACCCAGCGTAATGATAACGTCGTGCGCCAGCGCAATAACCACCCCTGCCGCCAGTCGCCACTCAAAGCGGAAACCTACGTACACGAGGATAGACAGCAGCGCTGCCATCAACGCCATCGCACCGGTTTGCGCAAGGTCTGCCCCCACGCTCGGACCGACGAACTCAATACGCTTCACTGCTGCATTCTGATTGGTGGATTCGTTAATCACCTTCAGAACCTGGCTGCCCAACACCTGACCGCCGGTTTCGCCTTCAGCAGGCGGCATACGGACCATGATGTCATGGCTGCTACCAAAGTTTTGCAGCATCGGCTCTTCAAAACCGGCTTTTTGCAATGCATCACGCATTACGTCAATTTCAGCCGGTTTTTCGAGCGTAATTTCAATAACCGTACCACCGGTGAAATCCAGCCCCCAGTTAAAGCCGCGCACGCCCATAATAACGATAGCGGCGATTAACAGCAGACCAGAGATGCCGAAAGCCCAGTAGTCCCAGCGCATAAAGTCATAGACTTTACGGCCATGGTTTAGTTGTTCAACAGTATATTCCTGTGCCACATCGCACTCCTCAGATTGACAGCTTCTTGACGCGCTTGCCGCCATATAGCAGGTTTACGATGGCACGCGTACCGACAATCGCGGTAAACATCGACGTCGCCACACCGATACCGGTAGTAATCGCGAACCCTTTAATTGCCCCGGTACCCACTGCGTACAGGATGATGACTTTAATCAGCGTGGTGATGTTCGCATCGAAGATAGAACTGAATGCGCCACGATAACCTTCATCAATTGCCTGTTGAACAGTACGTCCGTTGCTCAACTCTTCTTTAATACGTTCGTTGATAAGTACGTTCGCATCGACCGCTACCGCAAGTGTTAAGACGATACCCGCGATACCTGGCATACTCAGCGTTGCGCCTGGCAACAGCGACATAATGCCGACGATCAAGATCAAGTTGGCAATCAGAGCACTGGTCGCAATCAGACCAAATTTCTTATAGAAGATGATCATGAACAGAATAGAAACCAGCAGACCGGCAAGGCAAGCCTCCAGCCCCTGCTCAATGTTCTGCATACCCAGGGTCGGGCCAATGGTACGTTCTTCAACAATCTGAATCGGCGCGATCAACGCACCGGCACGCAGCAGCAGTGACAGCTGACGGGCTTCGTTCGGGTTGTTGATGCCGGTGATACGGAAGCTGTTACCCAGACGAGACTGGATGTTGGCGATGTTAATCACCTCTTCCTGTTTCACCAGAACCGCACGACCATTTGCATCTTTCTTACCGCTGTCTTTGTACTCCACAAACAGGGTTGCCATCGGTTTGCCGATGTTGTCCTTAGTGAAGTTAGACATGATGTTACCACCAGCGCTATCGAGCGAGATGTTAACCTGCGGTTGGTTGTATTCGTCCTGGCTGGAAGTGGAGTCGGTGATATGGTCACCGGTCAGAATTACGCGTTTGTACAGCACAACTGGCTGACCTTCGCGGGTCTGTTTCACTTCAGAGTCGCCCGGTACGCGACCGGATGCCGCAGCGGCCTGGTCAACGTTGGTGTTTACCAGACGGAATTCCAGCGTTGCCGTCGCACCCAGAATCTCTTTCGCACGCGCAGTGTCCTGAATACCTGGCAGTTCAACAACGATACGGTCAGCACCCTGACGCTGAACCACCGGCTCCGCCACGCCAAGTTGGTTTACACGGTTACGCAGGATATTGATGTTCTGCTGCACCGCATATTCACGCGCTTCACTCAGACGAGCATCGCTCATTACCGCACGCAGCTGGTTGCTGCCCTGGCTACTAATCACCAGGTCCGGATGGCGCTTGCTCAGATACGCAATGGCTTCATCACGAGCTTTAGCATCGCGGAAAGTAATGCTCAGGCCGTAGTTGTTTTCTTTACGAACGGTGGTATACGGGATGCCCTTTTCACGCAGATCGCTGCGCAGGCTATCGATATTTTGTTCCTGGAGTTTGCCAAGCGCGGTGTCCATATCCACTTCCATCAGGAAGTGAACGCCGCCACGCAGGTCAAGGCCGAGCTTCATCGGCTCAGCGTGAATAGCTGCCAGCCAGCGCGGCGTTGCCGGGGCAAGGTTAAGCGCCACGACGTATTTGTCACCCATAACGCCCATTAATGCTTCACGAGCGCGCAGCTGGGTGTCAGTGGAGTCGAAGCGCGCAAGAATAGCGCCCTCTTCCAGTGCCACAGACTTAGCAGTTATTTTTTCTTCTTGTAACGTTTTCTGGACCTGGATCAGCGTTTGCTCACTGGCGGCGACTCCGCGCGCACCAGTGATCTGAACAGCCGGATCCTCACCAAACAGGTTGGGAAGCGCATACAGCAGACCGATGACAATCACCACGATCAGCATGACGTACTTCCACAAAGGATAACGGTTTAACACGGCAATTCCCTTAGGGAAAAATTTTAATTACAGCGCCTTCATGGTGCCTTTCGGCAGGACGGCAGCTACGAAGTCACGTTTAATAACTACTTCAGTGGTGTCATTCAGCGCGATAGCAATGTAGCCGTTTTCCGCTACTTTGGTTACGCGACCAACCAGGCCACCGTTCGTCAGAACTTCATCACCTTTGGCAATGGAGTCCATCAGCTTTTTGTGTTCTTTGGTGCGCTTCTGCTGTGGACGCAGGATCATGAAATAGAAAATCAGACCGAATACCACCAGCATCAAAATCAAAGACATCGGGCTACCTTGCGCCGGTGCACCCGTTGCCGCTACCGCATCAGAAATAAAAAAGCTCATTAAATTTCCCTCATTATTAATATTAATCAACGTTCAAAGGTGGTACTTCTCGCCCCTGACGCTGGTAAAAATCAGTTACGAAGCTCTCTAATTTACCCTCTTCAATAGCCTTGCGTAAACCCGCCATCAAACGCTGGTAGTAACGAAGGTTATGAATGGTGTTGAGTCGCGCGCCTAATATTTCGTTGCAACGGTCAAGATGATGCAAGTAAGCGCGTGAATAATTGCGACAGGTGTAGCAATCACACTCAGGATCGAGTGGGCCAGTATCGCTCTTATACTTCGCATTGCGGATTTTCACCACGCCATCGGTCACGAACAAATGACCATTTCGGGCGTTGCGGGTTGGCATTACGCAGTCAAACATATCGATACCACGACGTACGCCTTCAACCAGGTCTTCTGGTTTACCAACGCCCATCAGGTAACGCGGTTTGTCTGCCGGAATTTGCGGGCATACATGCTCCAGAATGCGGTGCATATCTGCTTTCGGCTCACCCACAGCCAGACCGCCGACAGCGTAGCCATCAAAACCGATATCTACCAGACCTTTAACAGAAATATCACGTAAATCTTCGTAAACGCTGCCCTGGATGATACCAAACAGCGCATTTTTGTTTCCGAGACTGTCAAAACGCTCACGGCTACGCTTCGCCCAACGCAGAGACATCTCCATGGAGCGTTTTGCGTAATCCCAGTCAGCAGGATACGGCGTACACTCATCAAAGATCATGACGATATCCGAACCAAGATCGTACTGAATCTCCATTGATTTTTCAGGATCGAGGAAAATCGGATCGCCGTTGATCGGGTTACGGAAGTGCACGCCCTGTTCGGTGATTTTACGAATATCGCCAAGGCTGAAGACCTGGAAGCCGCCGGAGTCGGTGAGGATCGGCCCCTTCCACTGCATAAAATCGTGCAGATCGCCGTGCAGTTTCATGATTTCCTGGCCCGGGCGCAGCCACAGGTGGAAGGTGTTGCCGAGGATAATTTGCGCGCCAGTGGCTTCAACTTCTTCCGGCGTCATCCCTTTTACGGTGCCGTAGGTGCCAACAGGCATAAAACAAGGCGTTTCCACTACGCCACGATCAAAGACCAGGCGGCCACGGCGTGCGCGACCGTCGGTGGTGTCCAGTTCAAATTTCATTTTTTCTCCACTACGTCAGAAAAACAGTCCAACGTTTTAAACCAGCGCCGCGGAATTACTCCCCGACGCGCTCATTAATTGCCTGCGGATTGTACGTGATAAACATCGCATCACCGTAACTAAAAAAGCGATATTTCTCTTCTACCGCTGCTTTATAGGCGTTCATGGTGTGTTGATAACCGGCAAAGGCCGAAACCAGCATAATCAGCGTCGACTCTGGCAAGTGGAAGTTCGTCACCAGCGCATCGACCACTTTGTACTGGAAGCCCGGATAGATAAAGATTTGGGTATCGTCGAAGAACGGTTCAATGAGATCGTTTTTCGCTGCCTGAGCCGCGCTTTCCAGCGAACGTACTGAAGTGGTGCCAACCGCAATCACCCGGTTACCGCGCGCTTTCGCCGCCAGTACCGCGTCTACCACATCCTGCGGTACTTCAGCGTATTCCGAGTGCATGATGTGATCTTCAATGGTGTCGACGCGCACCGGCTGGAAGGTGCCCGCACCAACGTGCAACGTCACAAACGCCATCTCCACGCCTTTGGCGCGCAATTTTTCCAGCAAAGGCTCGTCAAAATGCAGACCTGCGGTCGGGGCTGCAACCGCGCCCGGTTTTTCGCTATAAACGGTTTGATAAAGTTCGCGGTCAGCGTCTTCGTCCGGACGGTCGATATACGGCGGCAGCGGCATATGGCCGATGCTGTTGAGAATATCCAGCACCGAGCGTTCATCATTAAATTCGACTTCAAACAGTGCGCCGTGGCGCGCGGTCATTGTTGCGTTAATACTTTCGTCATCGCCCAGCAGCAGTTCTGCGCCAGGTTTTGGCGCTTTCGAGGCGCGAATATGCGCAAGAATGCGTTTGTCGTCGAGCATCCGTTCAACCAGCACTTCAATCTTGCCGCCGCTGGCTTTACGCCCAAACAGGCGCGCCGGGATCACGCGGGTATTATTAAAAACCAGAAGATCGCCGGGGTTGAGCTTATCAAGTAAATCGGTGAAAGTACCGTGCGTCAGCGCGCCCGTCGGCCCGTCCAGCGACAGTAAACGACAGCTACTGCGTTCAGGCATGGGATAGTGGGCAATCAGGGATTCGGGCAATTCAAAGGAGAAATCGGTAACGCGCATGACACTGACTCAGACTAAAATAAGAGGCGGGTAGTCTAGTGCCGGGGCGCTCTCCCTGCAACCTTTACCCCCTTTTGGATAGAATATAATCGATGAATTTTTTAGCTCACCTGCATTTAGCCCATCTCGCGGAAAGCTCGCTTTCCGGCAATTTACTGGCTGATTTCGTACGCGGAAATCCTGAAGAAAGTTTTCCGCCCGACGTCGTGGCTGGCATTCATATGCATCGACGTATCGACGTATTGACTGACAATCTGCCGGAAGTCCGCGAAGCACGGGAGTGGTTTCGTAGTGAAACGCGCCGCGTTGCGCCTATTACGCTGGATGTCATGTGGGATCACTTTCTTTCCCGCCACTGGTCGCAGCTGTCGCCGGACTTTCCGCTACAGGAATTTGTCTGTTATGCCCGCGAGCAAGTGATGACGATTTTGCCGGACTCACCGCCACGTTTTATCAATCTGAACAATTACTTGTGGTCAGAGCAGTGGCTGGTGCGCTATCGCGATATGGATTTCATCCAGAACGTGTTAAACGGCATGGCAAGCCGCCGCCCACGTCTGGATGCCCTGCGTGACTCCTGGTACGATTTAGACGCTCATTATGACGCCCTCGAAACCCGCTTCTGGCAGTTTTATCCGCGGATGATGGCGCAGGCGTCACGCAAGGCGTTATAAAACGTTAGTTCATCCATACCGTAGCCGAAATGGCAGGCAAAGCCAGAATCCCGTCAGTCAGTTGCCCATGCCCTTCTTTGCATTGCCATTGCACGGCATTGAGAAACGGTGACGCGGGTAGCACCACTTCACAGGCCTCGCCACGGTTGATTGCCACCAGTACACGTTGCTGATTCAGCACGCGGACAAATACCACCACGTTATCTTCCGCATACAGCACCTGACAGCCGCCATGACGTAGCGCCTGACTTTTCTTACGCAGCGCAATCATTCGCTGGTACAGCGCGAATAACGCCGTATCCTGCTTTTCCACCTGCCAGGGGAACGGTTTACGGCAAAACGGATCGTTTTTGCCATCCAGTCCTACTTCATCACCGTAATAAATGCACGGTACACCAGGCCAGGTGAACAGCCAGACCACCGCCAGCGGCAGGCGCGCAATATCCCGACCGAGCAGCGTTTTAAATCGCGCAGTATCGTGGCTGTCGAGCTGATTAAACATACGTAATTGTTGTTGATGAGAAAGCCCTGCGCGGTAATTATCCATCCAGGCCATACAGGTTTGGGCATCAATTTGCTGCGGATCGTAAGAGATATCGGTATTGGCAAGAAATCCCCACAACGGGAATGTGAAGCCACGATAGTTCATGGCGGCATCTTCCACATCGGCCTGTAACCATTGCCGTGCATCGCCAAAATGTTCGCCGACAATATACGCTTCCGGCTGGGTTTCTTTCGCCGCTTCGGTGATCCCAGCAACGTGCTGCATATTATTGCGCGCCCCACCCGCCTCCCCCAGCATATGCACCACATCCAGCCGCCAGCCGTCCATACTCCACGGCGCTTTCAGCCAATGGCGGACAATACTGTCTTCCCCGCGATAAATTTCATTCACCAGACTTTCCGACTGATAATCCAGCTTCGGCAAGCTGGCATAGCCAAGCCAGTCGAGCGCCGTGCCATCATCACTAAACGAGTACCAGTCGCGCCAGGGCGATTCGGGGTTGTGACAAGCTCCCCCCGTGCCACGATTGTGCCTGTCAAACCAGGCATGGGAATCGCCACTGTGGTTAAACACGCCGTCCAGCACCAGCCGCATTCCCAGCTGCTGCGTATTGTGTCGCAAACGCAGCAACGCCCCATCACCGCCAAACTGCGGATCGACATGGCGATAATCCTCGGTATCGTATTTATGTACGCTGGGAGCTTTAAACACCGGATTGAGATACAGCGCTGTCACGCCAAGCTTTTTCAGATACGGCAGTTTTTCGCTTATCCCGTCCAGATCGCCGCCATAGAACGTTGATCCGCCCGCCTGCGCCGTGACCGGTTCATCCCAGTCACGCAAGATGATCTCTTGTCCGGCTGCATGATGGTAATAGACATGATCCTGTTCAGCTTCACGAGGAAGACTACGCGCAAAACGATCAGGGAAGATCTGATAAAAAATCTGATCCGCAGCCCATTGTGGGCCGATATCCGGTACATCGACGGCAAACTGCTCCAGTCGTGCCGGCGGCATTCGGCTGAAGCCCTGCGGTGTAAACCAACGCTGGCGATCGTGCCACAGCAGTTTGAAACTGTAACGCCGCCGGGGTTGTCCGCTGGAGAGATCAATCGCCGCACGCCATGCGGTGACGCCTGGCTGCGGCTGACTGCGCTGCTTATGCATTGGTACTGACATTTCTTCGTTATCGTGTTCTGTACGCAGCATAATGCGCTGCGGTGGGTCTTCGCCCGTCAGCCACAGTGTTATGAGCAGTTGATCTTTGCTTTGTTTAACAAATGGGGGCACCGGCAGGTGCCATGCATTTAACATCATAATTCCCCTGTGATGAAAATCTGATCACCTTGCCATAGCCTAATGCAGGATCACTCATCATCTGAAGGATATTTGGGGGAGGAGGACGGGGGCGGATAACTTTCGGAATAGCCGGATCAGGATTTCCTCCTGAACCGGCTTACAGAACGCAAGTATTATTGGTTTTCAGCCAGCTGACGATCGTGGCGACGCTTAAACATCCAGCCAATCAACAGCACAACAATCCACGCGAAACCGACATACAGCGAGATACGCGTATCCGGGTGATAACCAATCAACCCGATAATAAAGAGCAGGAAACTCAGCCCGCCGATGGTCGTTGCTACCCCACCCGGCACTTTAAATTTCAGCGCCTTAACTTCTTCTGGCGGCAAACGGCGACGGAAGGCAATTTGCGACAGCAGGATCATAATCCACACCCACACCGTGGCGAAGGTTGCCAGCGAAGCGATCACCAGGAAGACGTTTTCCGGCATGATGTAGTTCAGATACACCGCAAACAGCAGCGCGGTAGTCATCACCAGCACCGTAACCCACGGAATACCGCGACGCGACGTTTTGCTGAAAATTTTCGGCGCGCTGCCCTGCTCTGCCATACCGTGGAGCATACGGCCTACGCCAAATACATCACTGTTAATTGCCGACAGCGAAGCAGTCAGCACAACAAAGTTAAGAATGCTGGCGGCAAAGGTAATGCCCATATGCTGGAACGTCAGCACGAACGGGCTACCGGCAGTGCCAACCTGATTCCACGGGTAGATAGACATAATGACGAACAGCGTACCGACGTAGAACACCAGAATACGCATCGGCACGGAGTTAATCGCACGCGGTATCGATTTCTCAGGATCTTTCGCTTCACCGGCGGTAATCCCGATAATTTCGATCCCACCGTAAGCAAACATCACCATTTGCAACGACATTACCATGCCAAGCCAGCCGTTACTGAAGAAGCCGCCGTTGCTCCACAGGTTATGAATACCGGTCGGTTGCCCGCCGTTGCCAATCCCCCAGATGATGATGCCGAAACCGGCGACAATCATGATGATGATGGTGGCGACTTTAAAGAACGAGAACCAGAATTCCAGCTCACCGAATACCTTCACGCTCATCAGGTTTACGGCGCAAATGATCAGCACCACGCTCAGTACCCAAATCCAGTGCGGCACCGTCGGGAACCAGACACCCATATAGATACCAAAAGCGGTCACATCGGCGATGGCGACAATAAGGATTTCAAAGCAGTAGGTCCAGCCGGTAATGTAACCTGCCAGCGGGCCGAGGTTTTCCTGCGCATAACGCGAGAAAGAGCTGGCGGCCGGGTTATGTACCGACATTTCCCCCAGCGCACGCATAATGATATACGCCGCGATACCACCGATAATATAGGCCAACAACACGCTCGGACCGGCCATTTTGATGGCGTCTGCCGAACCGTAAAACAGCCCGGTGCCAATTGCTGAACCCAGTGCCATAAAGCGTATGTGGCGGGTACTTAGCCCACGCTTTAGCTTGTTCTTACTTTCCATCAATTCCTAACCCATCAACACAATAAAAAACCACGGGGCATCGCAGCCCCGTGGTTAAAACAAATGTTCAGTGATTTAGTGAGCGCTGGAGGTCACCTGACGACCTGCCGCGCGATCCCAGATAATGGCCAGAACCACCATCACCACTGTTGGCATTAACCACGCCAGACCTTGTTCGGCCAGCGGTAAACGCTGCGCCCAGGACGGTAAGATATCGCTGAATGCAGATGCTTTGATCCCGTCGAGAATACCAAAAAGCAGGCTGATAAACATCGGCGGAGCAATCACGCGGGACGAATTATGCCACCATGAGCGTGTAAAACTTAATACAACCAGTGCGATACACGGCGGATAAATAGCGGTCAGCACCGGTACGGAGATCTGGATCAGCTGGCTTAAGCCGAGGTTAGAAACCACCATCGAGAAGCCGCCGAGGATAAACACCAGCGTACGATAAGAGAGCGGTACGTACTGGGCAAAGAATTCTGCACAAGCACAGGTCAGGCCAACTGCCGTTACCAGGCAGGCGATGAAGATTAACGCCGCCAGCAGGAAGCTACCGCCGCCGCCAAAGGTGTGCTGAACGTAAGCATGCAGAATAGCAGCGCCGTTTGCAGACTGATCGACCAGCGACGCGCTGTCTGAACCCAGACGGAACAGCGCCAGATACAGCAGAGTCAGACCAACACCCGCCATCAGGCCAGCCCAGACGGTATAACGGGTCAGTAGGCGCGCTTCGGTAACGCCACGAGAACGCGCCGCGTTAACAATAACGATACCAAACACCATTGCGCCCAGCGTATCCATGGTCAGATAGCCGTTAACGAAACCGTTAGAAAACGCAGCGTTTTGATAAGCCTCAGTCGCCGTGCTGATAGAACCCGCCGGCCAGACAATCGCGGCAACAGACAGGATGACCAGCGCGATAATTTTCAGCGGCGCAAGGAAGTTGCCCACGGTATCCAGCAGCTTGCCCGGATAGAGCGAAACCAGAATAACGATAGCGAAATAGACCAGGCTGTAGATAAACAGCGGCAGCGCGGAATCACCCGTCAGCGGCGCAATCCCCACTTCAAAAGAAACGGTAGCTGTACGCGGCGTAGCGAAAAGCGGCCCCACCGCCAGGTAACAAACCGTTGCCAGCAGTACGCCAGCGACTTTACCGATTGGCGTGCTGAGGCTGTCAACACCGCCGCCAACTTTTGCCAGCGCCACTACTGTTAATACCGGCAGGCCAACGGCAGTAATGAGGAAGCCGAATGCCGCAGTCCAGACGTGTTCGCCTGCCTGTAAGCCGACCATTGGAGGGAAAATAATGTTACCTGCGCCGACGAACAACGCAAATGTCATAAAGCCCAGAGCGATGATATCGCGCGATCTTAATTGATGGGTCATAAATCATACTGCCTGTGGATGTGGTGTTGTAACGTTAAATTTTTGTGCCAATCCCTGGGGATGATACAGCGGTATATTTAAACAATTTTAGCGGGAAATACTCCCAACCAGGCGCGGCGAAGAATAGTTTTTCGATTTACCGCGTTAATGCAGTCAGTATGACAGCACCTGAAGCGCAATTTAAACGCTTATAACGTTTTAAAGCAAGGAGGGATCTAAAAACCAGAGGTATATAGCGATAAGAAATCACCAACCAGTATAAAACACTATTTCCGTGAAAAAGACATGGCTAATCATGCGAACAAAAAATCACCAGCCGTTGTAAAATCTAACGCCCGTATTTTGACTGCAAAGAAAATAAGCCAGCATCGACTGGCTTATGGCAATAAAAGATGACAAAGGCGGATTAATCGCTGTTTTTGGCAATTAAACGTTCCGGGATAACAAAACTGAAACGTGTTCCTTTTCCTACTGTACTCTCAATATTCAGGCGACTTTCGTGATGATTCACCGCATGTTTCACGATCGCTAACCCTAATCCGCTACCGCCGGTTTGCCGGGAACGCGCTTTATCAACGCGATAAAAACGCTCGGTCAGGCGCGGAATATGCTCCGGTGCAATGCCCGGTCCGTTATCTTCAACGCTAAATTCGGCACCGTGCGGCACTCGCTGCCAGCGTACGGTGATATGCGTGCCTTCCGGCGTATGATTCACGGCGTTATAGACCAGGTTCGAAATCGCACTGCGTAGCTGATCTTCATTGCCAGACACCTTGAGGCCGTTATCTATCTCAAAGGTAAATGTCTGTTTTTTCTGACTCAGAGTCTGAGCCTCGCGCTCAACAACGCGCAGCATCATCGGCACATCAACCTTTTCATTGAGCAAATGCGTCGGCGCGGCTTCAATTTTCGACAGCGTCAGCAATTGCTTCACCAGCCCTTCCATCCGCTGGGTCTGCTCGCGCATGGTGTGCAACGCTTTTTCGCGTACCGCGCCTTCCAGCGGCTGCTCATCCATCATCTCCAGGTAACCCTGTAACACGGTCAATGGCGTGCGTAACTCATGGCTTACGTTGGCGAAAAAGTTGCGCCGCGCCCCTTCCAGTTGATGCATTTGCGTGACATCACGCGCCACCATCAGCAACTGTTTGTGGGTATAAGGCATGACGCGAATTTCCAGATGCCGCCCGGTGTTGAGCACCAGATTGAGCGGGCGAGAAAAATCACGCGTTTTCAGATATTGCGTAAACTCCGGGTAACGCAGTAGGTTAAGGATGTTCTGCCCGTTATCTTCCGGCCAGCGCAAACCAAGAATTTGTTGCGCCAGACCGTTACACCAGAAAATACCGCCCTCTTCCGTGGTCAGCACCACCGCGTCGGGCAGCGACTCCGCGCCGCTACGAAAGCGTTTAATCAGATTGCCCAGTTCACGGCGGCGTTTTTTATTTCGCAGCTGCATCTGGTGTAAGCCGTATAGTAGCGGTTCCCAGCTACCACGCCCCGGTGGCGGGGTCATACTGCGATCCACCCACAGCCACCATGAAAGGCGCAATAAATTCCAGAAATGCCAGATAAGCAGTCCTGTTACCGATGCCAGCAAAAACCAGGGCAGGTAACCAAAAAATGCACCCAGGATGAAAGCCGGGAGGCAGCAAAGTAGCAGCTCCAGCACCAGCCTTTTCCACGACAGCCGTTCCAGCACGTAAGATACTCCAGTTAAGAAATCATAAGCCCTGCTCTGCGTCCGATGAGCAAGGCGTTAAAAGCGGGTTGAAAAACGATATCCTGTACCGCGCACGGTCTGCACCATGCGGTCATGCCCGCCGGGCTCCAGTGCTTTACGCAGGCGACGAATGTGGACATCGACCGTGCGGTCTTCCACATACACGTTAGTTCCCCAGACGTGGTTTAACAGCTGCTCGCGGCTGTACACGCGCTCAGGATGCGTCATAAAAAAGTGCAGCAGTTTAAATTCTGTCGGCCCCATCTCCAGCGGCTCTTCGCCCGCCATCACTCGGTGAGATGTCGGGTCGAGACTTAATCCCTGCATCTCAATCACCTCTTCCACCGCCATTGGCGAAATACGGCGCATTACCGCTTTGATTCGCGCCACCAGCTCCTTCGGCGAAAACGGCTTGGTGATATAGTCATCCGCGCCGGTTTCAAGGCCGCGCACGCGATCTTCTTCTTCCCCTCTGGCGGTCAACATCACCACTGGAATATCCCGGGTCATCGACTCGCGCTTGAGGTGTTTGATGAACTGGATACCGGAGCCGCCAGGTAACATCCAGTCAAGGAGAATTAAATCCGGCCAGGGTTCATTCAGTTGATTCACAGCACTGTCATAATCTTCCGCTTCGACCGGCTGAAAGCCATTTTGTTCGAGCACGAAGCAGACCATTTCGCGAATTGGAGCTTCATCTTCTACGACCAGAATACGTCTCGCCATGATTTGCCCTGTTGTAATAAATAGGTTGCGATCATTAATGCGACGTCATTATGCGTCAGATTTATGACAGATTTATGAAAAGCTCGTCGCACATATCTTCAGGTTATTGATTTCCGTGGCGCAGAAAAAAGCAAATGGCACATCTGTTTGGGTATAATCGCGCCCATGCTTTTTCGCCAGGGAACCGTTATGCGCATCCTTCACACCTCAGACTGGCATCTCGGCCAGAACTTCTACAGTAAAAGCCGCGAAGCTGAACATCAGGCTTTTCTTGACTGGCTGCTGGAGACAGCACAAACCCATCAGGTGGATGCGATTATTGTTGCCGGTGATGTTTTCGATACCGGCTCGCCGCCCAGTTACGCCCGCACGTTATACAACCGTTTTGTTGTCAATTTACAGCAAACTGGCTGTCATCTGGTGGTACTGGCAGGAAACCATGACTCGGTCGCCACGCTGAATGAATCGCGCGATATCATGGCGTTCCTCAATACTACCGTGGTCGCCAGCGCCGGACATGCGCCGCAAATCTTGCCTCGTCGCGACGGGACGCCAGGCGCAGTGCTGTGCCCCATTCCGTTTTTACGTCCGCGTGACATTATTACCAGCCAGGCGGGGCTTAACGGTATTGAAAAACAGCAGCATTTACTGGCAGCGATTACCGATTATTACCAACAACACTATGCCGATGCCTGCAAACTGCGCGGCGATCAGCCTCTGCCCATCATCGCCACGGGACATTTAACGACCGTGGGGGCCAGTAAAAGTGACGCCGTGCGTGACATTTATATTGGCACGCTGGACGCGTTTCCGGCACAAAACTTTCCACCAGCCGACTACATCGCGCTCGGGCATATTCACCGCGCACAGATTATTGGCGGCATGGAACATGTTCGCTATTGCGGCTCCCCCATTCCGCTGAGTTTTGATGAATGCGGTAAGAGTAAATATGTCCATCTGGTGACATTTTCAAACGGCAAATTAGAGAGCGTAGAAAACCTGAACGTACCGGTAACGCAACCCATGGCAGTGCTGAAAGGCGATCTGGCGTCGATTACCGCACAGCTGGAACAGTGGCGCGATGTATCGCAGGAGCCACCTGTCTGGCTGGATATCGAAATCACTACTGATGAGTATCTGCATGATATTCAGCGCAAAATCCAGGCATTAACCGAATCATTGCCTGTCGAAGTATTGCTGGTACGTCGGAGTCGTGAACAGCGCGAGCGTGTGTTAGCCAGCCAACAGCGTGAAACCCTCAGCGAACTCAGCGTCGAAGAGGTGTTCAATCGCCGTCTGGCACTGGAAGAACTGGATGAATCGCAGCAGCAACGTCTGCAGCATCTTTTCACCACGACGTTGCATACCCTCGCCGGAGAACACGAAGCATGAAAATTCTCAGCCTGCGCCTGAAAAACCTGAACTCATTAAAAGGCGAATGGAAGATTGATTTCACCCGCGAGCCGTTCGCCAGCAACGGGCTGTTTGCTATTACCGGCCCAACAGGTGCGGGGAAAACCACCCTGCTGGACGCCATTTGTCTGGCGCTGTATCACGAAACTCCGCGTCTCTCTAACGTTTCACAATCGCAAAATGATCTCATGACCCGCGATACCGCCGAATGTCTGGCGGAGGTGGAGTTTGAAGTGAAAGGTGAAGCGTACCGTGCATTCTGGAGCCAGAATCGGGCGCGTAACCAACCCGACGGTAATTTGCAGGTGCCACGCGTAGAGCTGGCGCGCTGCGCCGACGGCAAAATTCTCGCCGACAAAGTGAAAGATAAGCTGGAACTGACAGCGACGTTAACCGGGCTGGATTACGGGCGCTTCACCCGTTCGATGCTGCTTTCGCAGGGGCAATTTGCTGCCTTCCTGAATGCCAAACCCAAAGAACGCGCGGAATTGCTCGAGGAGTTAACAGGCACTGAAATCTACGGGCAAATCTCGGCGATGGTTTTTGAGCAGCACAAATCGGCCCGCACAGAGCTGGAGAAGCTGCAAGCGCAGGCCAGCGGCGTCGCGTTGCTCACGCCGGAACAAGTGCAATCGCTGACAGCGAGTTTGCAGGTACTTACTGACGAAGAAAAACAGTTACTTACCGCGCAGCAGCAAGAACAACAATCACTAAACTGGTTAACGCGTCTGGACGAATTGCAGCAAGAAGCCAGCCGCCGTCAGCAGGCCTTGCAACAGGCGTTAGCCGAAGAAGAAAAAGCGCAACCTCAACTGGCGGCGCTCAGTCTGGCACAACCGGCACGAAATCTTCGTCCGCACTGGGAACGCATCGCAGAACACAGCGCGGCGCTGGCGCATACTCGCCAGCAGATTGAAGAAGTAAATACTCGCTTACAGAGCACAATGGCGCTTCGCGCGAGCATTCGCCACCACGCGGCGAAGCAGTCAGCAGAATTACAGCAGCAGCAACAAAGCCTGAATACCTGGTTACAGGAACACGACCGCTTCCGTCAGTGGAACAACGAACTGGCGGGTTGGCGTGCGCAGTTCTCCCAACAAACCAGCGATCGCGAGCATCTGCGGCAATGGCAGCAACAGTTAACCCATGCTGAGCAAAAACTTAATGCGCTTGCGGCGATCACGTTGACGTTAACCGCCGATGAAGTTGCTACCGCCCTGGCGCAACATGCTGAGCAACGCCCACTGCGTCAGCACCTGGTCGCGCTACATGGACAGATTGTTCCCCAACAAAAACGTCTGGCGCAGTTACAGGTCGCTATCCAGAATGTCACGCAAGAACAGACGCAACGTAACGCCGCACTTAACGAAATGCGCCAGCGTTATAAAGAAAAGACGCAGCAACTTGCCGATGTGAAAACCATTTGCGAGCAGGAAGCGCGCATCAAAACGCTGGAAGCTCAACGTGCACAGTTACAGGCGGGTCAGCCTTGTCCACTTTGTGGTTCCACCAGCCACCCGGCGGTCGAGGCGTATCAGGCGCTGGAGCCTGGTGTTAATCAGTCTCGATTACTGGCGCTGGAAAACGAAGTTAAAAAGCTCGGCGAAGAAGGTGCGGCGCTGCGCGGGCAACTGGACGCCTTAACAAAGCAGCTTCAGCGCGATGAAAACGAAGCGCAAAGCCTCCGACAAGATGAGCAAGCACTTACTCAACAATGGCAAGCCGTCACGGCCAGCCTCAATATCACCTTGCAGCCACAGGACGATATTCAACCGTGGCTGGATGCACAAGATGAGCACGAACGCCAGCTGCGGTTACTCAGCCAACGACATGAATTACAAGGGCAGATTGCCGCGCATAATCAGCAAATTATCCAGTATCAACAGCAAATTGAACAACGCCAGCAGCAGCTCTTAACGGCATTGGCGGGTTATGCACTGACATTGCCACAGGAAGATGAAGAAGAGAGCTGGTTGGCGACACGTCAGCAAGAAGCGCAGAGCTGGCAGCAACGCCAGAACGAATTAACCGCGCTGCAAAACCGTATTCAGCAGCTGACGCCGATTCTGGAAACGTTGCCGCAAAGTGATGATCTCCCGCACAGCGAAGAAACTGTGGCGCTGGATAACTGGCGGCAGGTTCATGAACAATGTCTCGCATTACACAGCCAGCAGCAGACGTTACAGCAACAGGATGTTCTGGCGGCGCAAAGTCTGCAAAAAGCCCAGGCGCAGTTTGACACCGCGCTACAGGCCAGCGTCTTTGACGATCAGCAGGCGTTCCTTGCGGCGCTAATGGATGAACAAACACTAACGCAGCTGGAACAGCTCAAGCAGAATCTGGAAAACCAGCGCCGTCAGGCGCAAACGCTGGTCACTCAGACAGCAGAAACGCTGGCACAGCATCAACAACACCGACCTGACGGGTTGGCTCTCACTGTGACGGTGGAGCAGATTCAGCAAGAGTTAGCGCAAACTCACCAAAAGTTGCGTGAAAACACCACGAGTCAAGGCGAGATTCGCCAGCAGCTGAAGCAGGATGCAGATAACCGTCAGCAACAACAAACCTTAATGCAGCAAATTGCTCAAATGACGCAGCAGGTTGAGGACTGGGGATATCTGAATTCGCTAATAGGTTCCAAAGAGGGCGATAAATTCCGCAAGTTTGCCCAGGGGCTGACGCTGGATAATTTAGTCCATCTCGCTAATCAGCAACTTACCCGGCTGCACGGGCGCTATCTGTTACAGCGCAAAGCCAGCGAGGCGCTGGAAGTCGAGGTTGTTGATACCTGGCAGGCAGATGCGGTACGCGATACCCGTACCCTTTCCGGCGGCGAAAGTTTCCTCGTTAGTCTGGCGCTGGCGCTGGCGCTTTCGGATCTGGTCAGCCATAAAACACGTATTGACTCGCTGTTCCTTGATGAAGGTTTTGGCACGCTGGATAGCGAAACGCTGGATACCGCCCTTGATGCGCTGGATGCCCTGAACGCCAGTGGCAAAACCATCGGTGTGATTAGCCACGTAGAAGCGATGAAAGAGCGTATTCCGGTGCAGATCAAAGTGAAAAAGATCAACGGCCTGGGCTACAGCAAACTGGAAAGTACGTTTGCAGTGAAATAACTATTCAGCAGGATAATGAATACAGAGGGGCGAATTATCTCTTGGCCTTGCTGGTCGTTATCCTGCAAGCTATCACTTTATTGGCTACGGTGATTGGTAGCCGTTCTGGTGGTTGTGATGGTGGTATGAAAAAAGTCATTTTATCTTTGGCTCTGGGCACGTTTGGTTTGGGGATGGCCGAATTTGGCATTATGGGCGTGCTCACGGAGCTGGCGCATAACGTAGGAATTTCGATTCCTGCCGCCGGGCATATGATCTCGTATTATGCACTGGGGGTGGTGGTCGGTGCGCCAATCATCGCACTCTTTTCCAGCCGCTACTCACTCAAACATATCTTGTTGTTTCTGGTGGCGTTGTGCGTCATTGGCAACGCCATGTTCACGCTCTCTTCGTCTTACCTGATGCTCGCCATTGGTCGGCTGGTATCCGGCTTTCCGCATGGCGCATTTTTTGGCGTCGGAGCGATCGTGTTATCAAAAATTATCAAACCCGGAAAAGTCACCGCCGCCGTGGCGGGGATGGTTTCCGGGATGACAGTCGCCAATTTGCTGGGCATTCCGCTGGGAACGTATTTAAGTCAGGAATTTAGCTGGCGTTACACCTTTTTATTGATCGCTGTTTTTAATATTGCGGTGATGGCATCGGTCTATTTTTGGGTGCCAGATATTCGCGACGAGGCGAAAGGAAATCTGCGCGAACAATTTCACTTTTTGCGCAGCCCGGCCCCGTGGTTAATTTTCGCCGCCACGATGTTTGGCAACGCAGGTGTGTTTGCCTGGTTCAGCTACGTAAAGCCATACATGATGTTTATTTCCGGTTTTTCGGAAACGGCGATGACCTTTATTATGATGTTAGTTGGGCTAGGGATGGTGCTGGGAAATATGCTAAGTGGCAGGATTTCAGGACGTTATTCACCACTGCGCATTGCAGCAGTGACTGACTTTATAATTGTACTGGCACTGCTGATGCTCTTTTTCTGCGGCGGCATGAAAACAACGTCGCTTATTTTTGCTTTTATTTGTTGCGCGGGATTATTTGCCCTTTCAGCACCGCTACAAATATTGTTACTACAAAACGCCAAAGGCGGAGAGTTATTAGGTGCCGCAGGTGGGCAAATAGCGTTTAACCTCGGTAGCGCCGTCGGCGCATATTGCGGAGGTATGATGCTGACGCTGGGGCTGGCATATAATTACGTGGCGCTGCCTGCCGCCCTGCTTTCGTTTGCTGCGATGTCGTCGTTGCTGCTGTATGGTCGCTATAAGCGCCAGCAAGCGGCGGATACTCCGGTGCTGGCGAAACCACTGGGGTAGATTACTGTCACGGTGCGCGTTGCTTATTGCCGGATGCGGCGTGAACGCCTTATCCGGCCTACGGTTCTGGCACCTTTTGTAGGCCTGATAAGACGCGGCAAGCGTCGCATCAGGCATGATGCGCCAATTGCCTACGTTTTTTACTCTTGTGGCCATAACCACGCAGCGCCGCGTACGCCGCTGGAATCACCGTGCTTCGCCTTACGCACCGGCGTTTCACATTCGCCGCCGAAGACAAATTGTTTAATCAACTGCCCAACCGTTTGATATAAACGGTCTACATTGCTCATCCCGCCCCCCAGGACAATCACATCCGGATCGAGAATATTCACGACATGTGCCAGCGATTTTGCCAGCCGCAGCTCGTAGCGACGCAATGCCAGTTCCGCTACCGGATCGCTTTCTTCAACCAGGCGGATAATTTCACTGCCTTTCAGCGCATGTCCGCTCAAACGACGATAATCCATCGCGAATCCCGTGCCCGAAATAAAGGTTTCAATACAACCTTGTTTACCGCAATAACAAGGGACTTCCTCGCGATAACGCAGTTCGTCTTCGTCCATCCACGGTAGCGGATTGTGTCCCCACTCACCTGCCGTGCCATTGCCGCCGATATGCGCCCGCCCATTGAATGCCACGCCCGCGCCGCATCCCGTGCCGATAATCACGGCAAATACCGTCTGCGCTCCCGCTGCCGCGCCATCTACTGCTTCTGAAACCGCCAGACAGTTAGCGTCATTTGCCAGCCGCACTTCCCGCTGCAACCTCGCGCTTAAGTCTTTATCGAATGGCTGACCGTTGAGCCAGGTTGAATTGGCATTCTTCACCACACCGGTGTAAGGCGAAATTGAGCCAGGAATGCCCATACCTACCGTTCCGCGCTGCCCCGTCGCCTGCTCCGTCATATCAACCAACGTGGCGATCGTTTCAATAGTCTGCCGGTAATCATCACGCGGCGTGGGCAGACGATGGCGGTACAACTGCTCCCCTGCATCGCCCAGTGCAATCACTTCAGTTTTGGTGCCGCCTAAATCGATACCTATACGCACGGTACTCTCCTTATTTTTTTCAATATCAATAGCGTAGAGACGGACAACCGGATTGGCAATGCAAGGCCGCCGACAATTCGTTATCATGCCCGCTAAATTTAACGACAAGGCCGTGGAAATTATCATGCTGTGGTTCAAAAATTTAATGGTTTACCGTCTTAGCCGCGAGATTTCGCTGCGTGCAGAAGAGATGGAAAAACAGCTAGCCTCGATGGCATTTACCCCATGCGGCAGCCAGGACATGGCGAAGATGGGCTGGGTTCCTCCGATGGGATCGCACAGCGATGCGTTAACGCACGTTGCCAATGGTCAAATTGTTATCTGCGCGCGCAAAGAAGAAAAAATCCTCCCGTCTCCGGTGATTAAACAGGCGCTGGAAGCGAAAATCGCCAAACTGGAAGCGGAACAGGCGCGTAAGCTGAAGAAAACCGAAAAAGATTCGCTGAAAGACGAAGTGCTGCACTCTCTGCTGCCGCGTGCTTTCAGCCGTTTTAGCCAGACAATGATGTGGATCGACACGGTTAACGGTTTGATTATGGTGGACTGCGCCAGTGCCAAAAAAGCGGAAGATACGCTGGCATTACTGCGTAAAAGCCTGGGGTCGTTACCGGTTGTACCATTGAGCATGGAAAACCCGATTGAACTGACGCTGACCGAATGGGTTCGCTCCGGTAGTGCGGCACAGGGCTTCCAGCTGCTTGATGAAGCCGAGCTGAAATCGTTGCTGGAAGATGGCGGCGTGATCCGCGCGAAGAAACAAGATCTGACCAGCGAAGAGATCACCAATCACATTGAAGCCGGAAAAGTGGTGACTAAACTGGCGCTCGACTGGCAGCAGCGCATTCAGTTTGTGATGTGCGACGATGGTTCGCTCAAGCGTCTGAAGTTCTGCGACGAGCTGCGCGATCAAAACGAAGATATCGACCGTGAAGATTTCGCCCAGCGTTTTGATGCCGATTTCATCCTGATGACTGGTGAACTGGCAGCGTTAATTCAAAACCTGATTGAAGGATTAGGTGGCGAAGCACAACGTTAATTGCTGATTTTCCTTTAATGCCGGATGCGACGCCTGCCGCGTCTTATCCGGCGTACGAAGCCACACCAGGCATATAATTATTCGCTACGGCGAGCAATAATTTTTAGCGCAGCAATATTATGCGTTTTACGCTGTAACTTGCTCCATGAACGTTGTGTCATTGTTTTTCCTCAAGCCGGTGACGCGCTTCACTGCGAATTTTCCGCGTTGCCCCGGTTTTCACTAAATCACGTAACAGCGAAAGATCGGGTTGTTCGACAAATAAGAGTAATGATGGATCCTCTTTTAACCACGCCGTTTTCACATCGGCAGCCAGCTGTGGATTATTAATAGCCAGCGACCGATCCTGAGGCTCAGTCAATGTCGTTAACAACAACGCCGGGGTATGTGCGTTGCGCAATGCCGTTTGGCGTAAATGATCATTGCGACTTTGCAGCAATGCACGCCACCATTCATCATCTGATTTATCTTTTATCGTAGCCAGTTCCGCAACAATATCTGGAGATCTTCACTGATATTTATATCAACCTTGATAAATTATGAATATATCGGAAATTGAAAAAATCGCAGCAAAGGAAATATTATTATGGGTTAAAGAAAGGATATTTCAGAAAAATGCCCTCCCGTTCAAGGGGAAGGCGAGGAATTACAGATAGCGGCACAGATAAGAGGTGGGTTCGGCAACTTGCAGATGAAACTCACTGTGACCGGGAACATTAAACACCGAACCGGCTTCATACACCTGCCAGTCGGTCGCGTCAGGCAGTAACACATTCAGCGCGCCACTGATTACCGTCATCTCTTCCGGCTCAGCGGTGCTGAAGGTGTATTCGCCTTCAACCATAACACCCACACTGGCGCGACCAGTGCTGCTGCTGGAAAAGCCGATCGATTTCACTTTGCCGGAAAAGTACTCATTACTTTGAAGCATAAACTGGCCCTGTCTGGTAGTTGAATATCTACTTCACTATAGGGGCCAGAGGCGCTGACTGTCACGCAAAATTACACCAGTAATTCCGCAGCCAGCCGTGCAATCAATACGTTAGACAGCAAGACAGGAACATCGAGCTGTTTTTGCAGTAAATCGCGATGACGTTGGTGAAATCCTAAACAATCCAGCATGATGACATCAGCTCCTTTTGCCAGTAATTCTTTCCCGGCATCAATGATTTTTTGTTCTGAATCATGAATGGGGTTACCCAATGAAAATACCGGCGATTTCTGCAAAATTTGCCATTTTTGCGCCTGAACGGGCAGCATCTCCTCAACCGGAACGATAACCCCCACTTGATGATCTTCAACAATAGAGGAAACCAGCGGTGGCAATATCCGCGACGGCTCAAGAAAGATCGTATTACGCGCAGTCATACTACTAATGTTTGCCGTACTCATTAATATAATGACGTCGTAACCCCGATTATCGAGTACTTCAACCACACCTTGCAGGTCACGCTCCACTTTGCGACGCGAAACATGGGCCAGCTGGTTGTCATTTAATAATGTGAGAATGGTGTCTTCGCCTGCTTCTGGCGCGTACTCCGCCATCACTTCTTCACGACTTAACTTCCCCAGCAGGCTATGATGGGAAATATTATCTTCGTCAATGTATTCCGTCAGGAGCGGCAAAACCTCCTGCATAGGTACAATGCCGATGGTCAGGATCGCCAACGACGCACTCATTGTTCATCCACCTTACTTTTCTTTCGTCGTTAATTACCGGGCAAGTGTGAAGCACCACTGCTGACACTTACTTGTGCTACAAATGACAAAAAGCGTAGCAGCAGACGTGCACGGCATAATGTAAAGATTCCAAATGATTCCAGTAATGGATTGTTATTGTTTAATATTCTAATTATTAGAAAAACATGAATTATGAAAAATGTGACGCAGATCCCTTGTAGTGGCACTCAGAATCCCTTCCAAGCAGTCTGATGCGGTCACTCTTTGTCAGGGTCCTCATAGCGTTTTTTCGCATCCATCGCTTCCTGAGCGGTCGGATGTTCACTGATCAACGAGTCTGGTTTAGGATGATCGGCTCTGAGTTGGTACCAGGTTACCGTCTGTCCTGGTTTTCCTTTTTCAATCGTCACTATATATGCTTCACGAGGATAAGGCGGTTTCGTTGGCATCGTTCTTCCTTATTTCACGGGATGAACGTTAAGTATAGGCGCTCGAAAATCAACAATTGATCGTCTGTGCCAGGGCGCTACGAATTTCAGAAATCACCTGGCTGGGTTCGTTTGTTGCGTCGATGATAATATGCGCAACTTCGCGATATAGCGCATCGCGTTCTTCCAGCACTTCCTGAACTTCTTCGCTCAGCGGTTTTCCCGTTAAGGTTGGCCGTAAATCTTCTTCCGGTGCAGCTTGCAGTCGGTTAACCAGGACTGATACTGGCGCACACAAATAAACCACGATCCCGTTATTTTGCATGAAGTGACGATTAAATTCCGTCAGAATAATGCCGCCGCCTGTAGCGATAACGGTGGATGGCGCAGTTACCGCTTCCAGCGCCGCCGTTTCTCTGGCGCGAAATCCCGCCCACTCTTCCCTTTCGACGATCTCCGCGACCGTCATATTGAGCTGTGATTGCAACCACTGATCGGTATCGACAAACCGACGGTTAAGCGAATCGGCAAGGGCCATTCCGACCGTTGTTTTACCACAGCCCCGAGGCCCGATCAGAAAAAGAGGTTGTGTCATCGTGGGTTTTCCCCAATAGGTCGCAATGCGGCGAAAGCCGGTGTCATGAGAATAGCGATCATACCATCAAACTAGTACAATTTCGATTGTAAAGGAAAAATTCCACTTAAAGTGAAAATCTCAATACACCCCTTACTATACCAACAAATATTCAAGAATGAAGTGTAAATAATAAATTACATTTGGCCGCGACTACGTTGCACTTCCAGCCACCATTTCTCCAGCTCCGCAGCAAAGGCCTGGCGGTCACGTTGTGAAAGACTATCTGGTCCGCCGGTCTGGATCCCACTGGCACGTAAGGTATCCATAAAATCGCGCATCGTCAGGCGCTCACGAATGGTCGCTGGCGTGTAACGTTCGCCGCGCGGATTAATCGCCGCAGCGCCTTTCTCGATGGCTTCAGCAGCCAAAGGTATATCTGCGGTGATCACCAAATCGCCCGCTTCACACTGCCGGACAATTTCGTTATCGGCAACGTCGAAACCTGCCGCGACGCGCAGCGTACGAATAAATCGCGATGGCGGCACGCGTAAACTCTGGTTTGCTACCAGTACCAGCGGCATCTGCATACGTTCCGCCGCGCGATACAAAATCTCTTTAATTACATTGGGACACGCGTCGGCATCCACCCAAATTGTCATAAAGTCATCCTTTGTTGGGTAATCCTCTATTGTGTCGCGCTTTTGCCTTCCGGCATAGTTCTGTTTATGCTTCTGCCAGCGATTATCAAAACAATGAATTTCACGGCAGGAGTGAGGCAATGGAAAAGAAAATCGGTTTTATTGGCTGCGGCAATATGGGAAAAGCCATTCTCGGCGGTCTGATTGCCAGCGGTCAGGTGCTTCCAGGGCAAATCTGGGTATATACCCCCTCCCCGGATAAAGTCGCCGCCCTGCATGACCAGTTCGGCATCAACGCCGCAGAATCGGCGCAAGAAGTGGCGCAAATCGCCGACATCATTTTTGCTGCCGTTAAACCTGGCATCATGATTAAAGTGCTTAGCGAAATCACCTCCAGCCTGAATAAAGACTCTCTGGTCGTTTCTATTGCTGCAGGTGTCACGCTCGACCAACTTGCCCGCGCGCTGGGCCATGACCGGAAAATTATCCGCGCCATGCCGAACACTCCCGCGCTGGTTAATGCCGGGATGACCTCCGTAACGCCAAACGCGCTGGTAACCCCAGAAGATACCGCTGATGTGCTGAATATTTTCCGCTGCTTTGGCGAAGCGGAAGTGATTGCTGAGCCGATGATCCACCCGGTGGTCGGTGTGAGCGGTTCTTCGCCAGCCTACGTATTTATGTTTATCGAAGCGATGGCCGACGCCGCCGTGCTGGGCGGGATGCCACGCGCCCAGGCGTATAAATTTGCCGCTCAGGCAGTAATGGGTTCCGCAAAAATGGTGCTGGAAACGGGAGAACATCCGGGGGCACTGAAAGATATGGTCTGCTCACCGGGAGGCACCACCATTGAAGCGGTACGCGTACTGGAAGAGAAAGGCTTCCGTGCCGCAGTGATCGAAGCGATGACGAAGTGTATGGAAAAATCAGAAAAACTCAGCAAATCCTGATGACTTTCGCCGGACGTCAGGCCGCCACTTCGGTGCGGTTACGTCCGGCTTTCTTTGCTTTGTAAAGCGCCAAATCTGCCGATTTCAACCACTCACGATAGTGACTCATTTGTGGGTTCAGCGGCGCAACCCCCACACTAATCCGTAAAGTTACCTGTGGCGTATTCGGCAAACGTAATGTATTTAGCCCTTCATGCACCCGTAACATGGCGGTAATAGCGCTCTCAGCTGGCGTACCGGACATGATTACTGCAAACTCATCGCCGCCAAACCGACCAATCACATCGCTACCGCGCAGGGTAATTTGTAACTGTCGGGTAAGCGCCACTATCGCTTCATCGCCCACATCATGGCCCCAGGTATCGTTGATGCTCTTGAAATGGTCGATATCGATAATCAGTAACGTTGCATCGCGATTATGTCGCCGACAGTTATCAAATTCATTGCGTAACATAGTTTCCCAATGACGTCGGTTATACACGCCCGTCATGCCGTCGCGGGTACTCATGACCTGCAACCTGCGTTTATGTTCCGCCAGTTTGGTTGCCGTCTGGTAGCTGACCCAGCCAAACAGCAGAGGATAAATGACAATAATGGGAAGGGAGAGCCACCATTCCAGCGGCGCACTATTGAACGACACGGTAATGCCCGTCAGCTCGAGGGTGACAAGGCAGGAAACCACCATCAACACCAGACCCGCGACAAACAGACGGGGGCCGCCTGCCCCCATCAAATTCAGACACATAATCATCAACATCGCGGTGGAAGGCAGCACGTTTACGCCCATTACGCCTACCCACATTCCCGCTAATACTGCATCGGTTTTTAAATTGTAAATTTCCCGGCTAAGCGGATCGACGGCCCTGCTCGCTATCTGCCAGGCTAAATGCGGCCAGACGAACGCCCAGCCGACCAACACCAGCCACCACCAGCCCGGCGGCGGGTGTGAAACCAGCGTTGAAGCAATCGGTAAGAACATGCCAGCCAGGCCAACCGCGCGGGGTAGTCTGACGCGACGGGCGAAGCGCAGCCCGGACCGCTGATGTTCGTTTTGAGGAGTTAAAGGAGGTTCCTCCCCATGCGCCGCCGCTTTTTTGAAAAAGTTTTCATCATTCATTATTTTTGGGAACATTCAGAAACAATTTTCCCAAATTATAGAGACGGAGCTAAAGGCAGAAGTATGAAATTTCGGGTGAGCCATTTTCGTAGCTCACCCGTTAGCACTATCAGGTATCAGGCGGCTTTCTTGAGGCAGGCACTCATAAACTTATTACGATCATCCCCTTTCAGAGATTGTTGCGTTGCTTGATTATTACATTCGCGCATCTTTTGCTGCTGTGGCGTCAAACTTTTTTCGCCAGGCGCAGACTTGCTGTTCTTCAGGCAATCACTCATGTAGGTCTTACGAGCATCCCCTTTCAACGCCTGCGCCGTCGCCTGCTGATTACAGGAGGTCATACGCTGTTGTTGTGGGGTTAAAGTTCTCTCGGCAGCGCCGACAGTGGTAAAAAAAACCAGACCAAAAAGCAAGGTAACCAGTAATGTTATTTTCATAGCACCATCCCTCTTCATGTTTTAACCATGAGCGTTTGCGCCCGTGATCTGCCATTAAGTCTGGTTGCTAACAGCAAAAAAACCACCCGGCAGCGAAAATTCACTGCCGGGCGCGGTTTTATTTCAGCCCCAGGGCGGCTTTCATGGTGTAGAAGAGATCGGTCTGGTCGGTCAGTCCAACAACATTGGCGGCATGCGGGCCATACGCCGCAATACGCAACTGACTGCCTGTATGTTCTTGTGAATCCTCTTCAGAGTTCCCGTAACTCATCACCATCACTGCGCCATCTTTGGTATTTAGCGCCTGGGTGAGGCCCGGAGCTTTGGTATCCGGCGCAACAATCTGGCTGGCGTGGGCGTGATCAGCGGTGACTATGACCAGCGTGTTACCCTCCTTTTTAGCGAATTCCAGCGCCCGTTGTACGGCTTCATCGAGATCGACCGTCTCGCCAATTTGCCCACAAGGATTCGCAGCATGATCCTGTTTATCGATTGACGCACCTTCAACTTGCAGGAAAAAGCCTTTCTCATTTTTACTCAACAATTCAATGGCTTTGTCGGTCATCTGCGCCAGGGTTGGTACACTGTCATTACGTTGCGGATTAGGCGTACAGGTGACTGCGGGCTTATCGATATTGCCATGGTACGTTGCTTTCGGTCCTAGCCAGCGCACTGGCATATTGCCGTCAGCAAACAGGCCAAGCAGGGGTTTTTGCTGATTCACTTCCGTCACCGCATTTAGCGAGGCGGCATCGTTCACCAACTGATAACCACGCGCCTGTGCCTGTTCACGCAGCGTTTTTCCCTGCCATTCACCGGCGGTTGCCGTTTCAGCAAAGGTTTTTGCGCCACCGCCAAGCGTAACGTCGGCACGAGCGTTAAGCAGCTGTTCGGTAATCGATCCTTTTCCGCCTTTTTCCAGAGCGTTACCCGGACATTTTTCACTGGTCGCGCTCGGACCGTAGCATTTGCGCGAGGTCACATGCGCCACCAGCGCAGCGGGCGTGGCATCCTGCAACTCTGCGGTAGAAACGTTACCGGTCGCCAGACCTGAGGCTTTTGCCATTTCCAGAATCGTTGGGTGATCTTTTTCGTGAATATCGACGCCCAGCGCGCCGTTATAGGTTTTGACACCGGTTGACCAGGCGGTTGCTGATGCAGCCGAGTCGGTGACGTAGTCCGGTTTGCCGGTTTTTTTATTCAGCGCATAGTGAGTGTATTGCCCGGTAAGCGGTAAGGCATCGATACCTTTAAAAAAGCCGCCCGCACCTTCGGCATAATTACGTGCGGCAGTAATTTCCGAATCCCCCATCCCATCGCCAATCAGCAAAATAATATTTTTTGCAGGTTTATCGCTAAGAGAATCACGCAGAGCGGCGGTCTGATCACCCGTTAAGCGGCGAGCACCGCCGGGTGCAGTAATATCGCCCTGAGCAGCCCGGTTTTCCAGAACAGGCATTTCTGGTGTCCGGGCTTTTGTCACAGGGGTAAACAGTAACGGTAAGAGTGCCAGTGCAATAGTGCTTTGTTTCACTTTATTTTCTCCATGTACAAATACATTAAAAAATAAAAACAAAGCGACTATAAGTCTCGGCCGTGACAACTTTATGACAGCTGTTGAAAAGATTAACTTTTTACTGACGAGGATGCTTCAATAACTTCTTTACGTAATCGCGCAGCAGCTCCGTATCGTCGTCAGGAATGCTGGCATCGGGCTTTACCTCGTACAGCGCCCCCTCTACCTGATCAATCAACCGCTGTTGGTCATTTTGCGCCATATTGCGAAGCATTGCAGTGACGATAATCTCCAAAGCTTCTACCTGCGCACACAGTTCTTTCGACTCTTCTTCTTTTTGGGCAAGCTTAAATAACAACTCAGCAATGAGATTTTTCATGTCTGTATTTCCTTATCCAAAGTATGGAGAAGTTAACATTATGTTTCACAACTTCATAGTGTCTGGAAGTATTATTTTTATGACAAAGGAAATACTTTGCGCAAATATTTTTTGTTTGATTACCAGCGAAACGTTTCTCTTATTTAAATAACTACCCACACAAAATATAGGCTTTTAATTATCAACCTTTATTATAAATAAAAGTTATGAAATATATTCTCTTCGTTAACTTATAATTAAGAGAAAAAAACTCACCGCATTGCCATTTAAGCCAGGAATAAATTAGCTTCCCGTTCATCATTTTTGTGATCTTGCGCACATCTTTGAGATAACGCAGTTTCTTCACCAGTACGTTGCACGCTTTGTCAGCAGAAGATTGCAACAATCTTTCAGAAGGCCGCGAATCCCCCGTTTTGTCGTGGTAATGTATGCACTTTGTGTTAGACGGGATAGGTTTTTAAGATGGAAAAACTGCGGGTAGGAATCGTTTTTGGTGGTAAATCAGCGGAACATGAAGTGTCTCTGCAATCGGCAAAAAACATTGTCGATGCCATTGATAAAAGTCGCTTCGACGTTGTGCTGCTGGGCATTGATAAACAAGGGCAATGGCACGTCAGCGATGCCAGCAATTATCTGCTAAATGCAGACGATCCTGCCCATATTGCGTTGCGCCCTTCGGCGACCAGCCTTGCGCAGGTGCCAGGTAAACATGAGCATCAGCTTATCGACGCGCAAAACGGTCAGCCGTTGCCGACGGTGGATGTCATTTTCCCGATTGTCCACGGTACGCTGGGCGAAGATGGTTCCTTGCAGGGAATGCTGCGGGTCGCCAATTTACCGTTTGTAGGTTCTGATGTTCTGGCTTCAGCAGCCTGTATGGATAAAGATGTCACCAAACGTCTGCTACGCGATGCCGGGCTGAACATTGCGCCATTTATTACCCTGACGCGCGCTAATCGTCACAACATCAGTTTTGCCGAAGTGGAGTCTAAACTGGGGTTACCACTGTTTGTAAAACCGGCTAATCAGGGCTCTTCTGTTGGTGTCAGCAAAGTAACCAGTGAAGAACAATACGCAATTGCCGTCGATCTGGCGTTCGAGTTCGATCATAAAGTGATCGTTGAGCAAGGGATCAAAGGTCGTGAGATCGAATGCGCAGTTCTGGGCAACGACAATCCGCAAGCCAGCACCTGTGGCGAGATCGTACTCACCAGCGATTTCTATGCCTACGACACCAAGTACATTGACGAAGATGGCGCGAAAGTGGTAGTTCCGGCAGCCATTGCACCAGAGATCAACGATAAGATCCGGGCGATTGCCGTTCAGGCTTATCAGACGTTGGGATGCGCAGGCATGGCGCGTGTAGACGTGTTTTTAACCCCAGAGAACGAAGTGGTGATCAACGAGATCAACACACTGCCTGGCTTCACCAACATCAGTATGTATCCGAAGCTGTGGCAAGCCAGCGGTCTGGGTTACACCGATCTGATCACACGTTTGATTGAGCTGGCGCTGGAGCGTCACGCTGCGGATAACGCATTGAAAACCACAATGTAATATTTTAACGCCCGATAATATTCTTATTGGGCGTTTTCAGTTTCTTCATCGCGACGACGAATAATCAACCCCGCCAGCCAGAAACTAATCACCCACGTCACCAGACCGACGGCATAGGTCTGCCAACCTTTTGCTTCAAATCCCAGTAACCCCACCACGCCATTAAGAATGAATATAAGGCCAATGGCGAACGCATAGTAGTGCCAGTCACGGCGGATTTTTACAGGCAGATTCATGGCAGCTCCGTTAACGAAAAACAACATCCTTGCATATTCTGTAACAACCGTCTGTGGTGTAGACAACATTTTCGTAATTGTTAATAAATTTAACTTAAGGTTGCCATTTTGTGACTCACAACGAAGATTCACGCTTCGGGAATATTCCCAACATCAATTTACCATGATTCTGATATTGACAATCTAAATGACCTGTCAGACTTGCCATAAGCCGCTGGTATCACACCAGAAGAGAAGCAGATGACTTCCGGAGGTTTTTATGGCTGATTTCACCCTGTCAAAATCGCTGTTTAGCGGAAAATATCGCAATGCCTCTTCAACGCCTGGCAACATTGCCTATGCGTTGTTTGTGCTGTTTTGCTTTTGGGCTGGGGCGCAATTGCTGAACCTGTTAGTGCATGCGCCCGGCGTCTATGAGCGTTTAATGCAGGTCCAGGAAACAGGTCGCCCACGGGTGGAAATTGGTTTAGGTGTCGGCACCATTTTCGGGCTGATCCCGTTTTTAGTAGGCTGCCTCATTTTTGCAGTGGTGGCGCTATGGCTGCACTGGCGACATCGCCGCCAGTAAGATTTACGTTGCCAGATACGGCCTAAAACGCCTTATCTGGCATGACATTCCTGTTTGATCACTGTTTCATACAACGCGCCCGCCGTTCGTCTACGCGCTTCGCAAACCAGGCCGTAGTCAGGTTGCGGGTGATTTTCGGGCTTTCCAGTTGAATGCCAGGCAACATTTCGCGGGGTAGTGATTTACCCGTTTTCGCTTCGGCAAGTTGATAAACTTTCTTGTACAGCGCCGTCTCCTCAAAAGAGAAGCTGTCACCTTTCTCTAACTGACGGCGAATTTCGCTGTCGCTCATCCCCAGTTTTCCCGCCAGTTTGCGCGTTGCCAGTTCGGTTTTCCCGGGTTCTTTACTGTCGTAACGAATTAAATCACCGTCCAGTGCCAGCTTCACGCCGCTGGCCTTACTGACTGCGTTCTGAAACGCGGCATTACGGCTGGCGTACCAGCCAGCGTTAAAATCAGCAAAGCGGTATATCGGTGCGCTATAGCTGGCGGGATAATTCAGTAAATGGTAAGTACCAAACCACAACCCGCCGCGGCGACTGAAGACTTCCTGACGAACTGTACCGTCCATTTTCCACGGATACCCTTTGGTATGCTGTTCGGCAAAAGCAATGCTGACCTGCATCGGCCCACCGGTGCGCACCGGATTAAGCGAACCAAACAGCGTCTGCCCCATTGGTACCATGCTGATCAGATCGTCAAAAATCGCGCTCAATTGCTTTTCTGTACGCACCGAATCTAACCGTTCGCTATAACTTTTGCCGTTTGGCGATTTGATTTTTAGCGCGGTATGAACCAGAAAAGCAGGAATGTGCATCCGTTCAGCACGACGGTCAATCTCTTGCCAGGCGATCTTGCTTAAGCCCGGAACGGCCGGATCTGCCTGATAATTTGACTCCTGCTGCGCCACCGCCAGCACCGAGCAGACGTTTTCCAGCGTCGGTGCCAGCCCCTGACTTTCAAAGGTGGTGGCGAGATCTTTCGCCCAGGCATCGCGGTCTTTCACGCTCGCAGGCATCTTCTGCCGCACGACGCTCGCCACATCTATCGCTTTTTCGCCCTTTTTCAACGGTTGCGGAGCCTGACTACTACACCCCGCTAAAACCAGAACCGCCAACAATGACAGCGAAGATAGAGGATTGACGCGCGACATTACTTCTCCTTTTTAGCTCAAGGTATGGGTTACTTCCTGAATTTTGTCACCATCCAGTTCATGTTCAAAGCTGCGCAGACGTTTGTAGATAGACATCAACTCAACCAGTGTGGTCCATGAGTTAATCAGGTACTGGAAAGCACCGCGAACCTGACCAAAAACGTTGGTAATCTGCGTCATCAGGCCGAGCGTAATCGTACCGGCAACAATTGACGGAAACAGCAAGAACAAACCGAAAACGTTATCGACCTGCAAATAGAGAATGCGGGCGATGTTGAAATACATATAGTGAAAATAGAGGCGGAAATAGTTTTTCCGCACGGCGCTAAACAGCTCGCGTACCGTAGGCGGCGTCGCACGCGTGGCATCGTCTTCACCATAAACCAGCTCTTTACGGTAGGCGGCCTCTACTCGCTGGTTTTTAAACTCCAGCCCCGGCAGTTTGATCCCTACCACTGCCAGCAATCCGGTCCCCATCAGCGACCAGACGATAGCGGCAATCACCAGACCATACGGAATGTGCCCGATAATCGGCAGCTCCGGCACATGCGTGGAGAGCGTTACCAGCACCGGCAGGAAGGCGATCAACGTCATGATGGCGTTGATAAAACTGACGCCCATATTCTCCAGCGTTGAAGCAAAACGCATGGTGTCTTCCTGCACACGCTGTGCGGCCCCTTCGATATGACGCAGTTGTTGCCAGTTCGCCATGTAATATTCGTTCATCGCCGTACGCCAGCGGAACACGTAGTGACTGACAAAGAAGTTGTTCAGCACACTGATCACCACAGCGATCAGCGCAATCCCCAGAAAGACGCCCACTTCGCGGTAAAATTGTTCGATAGTGACTTTATGCGGCGAACTTAGCGCGGTTTGAATCAGATCATAGAACGGTGCATACCAGGCGTTGACGGCGACCCCGACTTCCACCAAAAACCAGGTGACGAAGATGATCAGTGCAGTACCGAGTATTGACCAGTATTGCCAACGGTGCGGGCTGTAGATAAACCAGAAAAATGCAAAAAGTCCTACGCAAACAATGTAGTAAGCGTAAAAAATCAGGAAATCCAACGACCAGAAACGCGCGGCGCTAATCGGGATCTGCCCGGAAGCGCCAGTGATACGCGCCACCCAGTCTCCCCCACCGGCTTGCCAGAAGATAACGGCAATCAATGCCCAAACAAAGGCCGAGAGAAAAAACGCTCCCGGCTTTGGGAAAAAAGACTTAAACATATGCACTCCTGCTAACTTCTTATCGTTTTAACAACTGCTGTGTATTAACCGCATGACCACTACAAAGCGTCAGCCAAATGAAACCGCCCATTGTGACCCATAGCAAGGTGCTTAGTTCGCCAGCCTGACCATAAGAATTGTTTCGACGGATTTCACAAACCAAAGATTGTTTACATAAGCGGATTAACACGCGCAGGATCACAAATGCAGGCATTGGTGAGCAGGAAAAAGATCGTGTTTACGCGCCGTTACGTTTTTAACACTATTATTGCACTAATTCGCCCTTTGCAATCCATCAATGAGTAGTATAAATACGCTCAGTTACCTTCATTCAATTTATGGACACCACCGTTGAAACGTAGTCTGCTTTTTTCTGCCGTGCTGTGTGCGGCGTCATTGACCTCCGTCCATGCGGCGCAGCCGATCACTGAACCGGAGTTTGCCTCTGATATTGTCGATCGTTATGCCGATCATATTTTTTACGGCAGCGGTGCCACGGGGATGGCGCTGGTTGTTATCGACGGTAACCAGCGCGTCTTTCGTAGTTATGGCGAAACGCGACCTGGTAATAACGTTCGCCCGCAGCTGGATTCGGTCGTGCGTATTGCTTCCCTCACCAAACTAATGACCAGTGAAATGCTGGTGAAATTGCTCGACCAGGGGACCGTAAAGTTAAACGATCCGCTAAGTAAATATGCTCCGCCAGGCGCACGCGTGCCGACCTACAATGGGACGCCCATTACCCTAGTGAATCTGGCAACCCATACCAGCGCCCTGCCCCGTGAACAGCCCGGTGGCGCGGCACATCGTCCGGTGTTTGTCTGGCCAACGCGCGAGCAACGCTGGAAATACCTTTCTACGGCGAAGCTGAAAGCCGCGCCAGGCAGTCAGGCGGCGTACTCTAACCTTGCGTTCGACCTGCTGGCAGATGCACTGGCGAATGCGTCCGGCAAGCCTTATACCCAGTTGTTTGAAGAGCAGATTACCCGTCCATTGGGGATGAAAGACACCACCTACACCCCCTCACCGGATCAGTGCCGCCGTTTAATGGTTGCTGAGCGCGGTGCCAGTCCGTGCAATAACACGCTGGCGGCAATTGGCAGCGGCGGCGTCTATTCCACGCCTGGCGATATGATGCGCTGGATGCAGCAGTATTTGTCATCTGATTTTTATCAGCGCAGTAACCAGGCAGATCGCATGCAGACGTTGATTTATCCGCGCGCGCAGTTTACGAAAGTGATTGGCATGGATGTCCCCGGCAAAGCGGATGCGCTTGGTTTAGGCTGGGTATATATGGCCCCGAAAGAGGGTCGTCCGGGGATTATTCAGAAGACAGGCGGTGGTGGCGGTTTCATTACCTATATGGCGATGATCCCGCAGAAGAATATTGGCGCGTTTGTGGTGGTCACTCGTTCGCCGTTGACGCGCTTTAAAAATATGAGCGATGGCATCAATGATCTGGTGACCGAGCTAAGCGGGAATAAACCGTTGGTTATCCCCGCATCCTGATTAATACTCTGAAGGCAAACGGTTGATAGCGACCAGTTTGCCTTTATTCATTTCGATATAGCCGCCTTTACGCAAAGCAGCGAGAACTTCTGCGACGACAGAACGCGATATGCGTGTACGTTGATGGATATAATTCATCACACCAATACGTGATCGCAATTCTTCATTCCAGTCAATCATTGATAATAATGTTGCGCGGATTTGTTCGTAGGAATTATGCCCAATGAGCTGCACGTCGCGTAATTCCAGAATTCTATTTTGCCAGGCTAACCAGTAAAAAGCGTCTCGCCAGAGTTGATTTTGTTCAATAAGCGTAATGGTTTGTTTGGCTGGTAGATGATATCCCGTACAATTTCCTTCTGATATTAATTTGTATGGTATATCGTTTTTCATTAAACCATCAGCCAGCCCCATAATATAAGGAGCCTGGGTAATACCGATAAGTACGTTTTCTTCTCTACGCAGAGAGATAACTCCCTCTAAAATAACGAAAGTATCTTCGCTATTGACATCACTGGAAAATATAACTTGCTTTTCATTATTAAACTCGAAGCGCGTACCGTATCTGGACAAACATTTATCGAGCTTACCAAATTCCTGAAGAGGTTTAACTACAGATAACATTTGCGCGTCCTTTGCAGTAATGCCCGTCAAATCCTTGACGGGCATTATTTAGATTAAATTACCAGAATTTCTTCGGAGTGAAGAATATTACCAGGTATATTTAACACCCACGTTCGCGGACCAATCTTGATCTACGTCACCACCACCGAGGTAGTTAGCATCGGTATAGGCGCTGAAGTTCTTGGTGAAGCTGAACTGAGTACCCAGACCAACACGTACCGCAGACCCTTCAGTACCGTTATCGATGGAATCACCGTTCACATCGTTATCGTTGTTAGAGTCGTCGTAGACGTAAGCCAGTTTGAAGTACGGAGTCAGAGCCTGGTCTTCGCTGTAGGTGAAGGTATAACCTGCATCTACACCCAGTTCATAACGCATGCTGTCGTAAGACTGACCGTCAACTTTCATGTCGTTGCTCAGCTGGTAGTCATCACCAGACTGGAACAGACCAGAAATGCTGCCGTAAGGAGTCACATAACCAGCATCACCCAGTTTGAAGTCGTAACCGGCTTTCAAGCCGAAGCCCCAAGCGTCGGAGTTGGTGCTACCGTCAACGTAAGTACCGTTGCTCATGGTTGCAGACAGGTCGTTGTTGAAGTGAGAGTAGCTCAAGCTACCATCAACAAAGACGTTGTTCGCGAAGTGAGCAGAAGAGTAGATGTAGGCAGTCTGGCTGTCTTGATCTACCTGACCAGAACGGTCATTCATGTCACCTTTAGCGAAGCCTGCAGCCGCACCGACGATCCACTTAGCGTTGTTACCGTCAATTTTGGTATCAACACCGACCATGATGCCGTTAACATCCTGATCATAGTTGATGGTGCCGTTGTCGCCGTTGAAGTTACCACCGAAGTAGCTTACCCATGCGCCGCCGTTATCAGCCAGGCCATGACGAGAGTTGGTCAGACGAGTACCAACGGTGTCTTGTTCCAGGTTCCAGATATTGGTGTTCGCAGAAGGGATGCTCAGCGCCATGTTAGCGTAGTCGGTCAGCTCCATCTGTTGCAGAACAACGGTGTTACCGCGCTGTTCAGCCTGATAGGTGTATGCACCCAGGTCAGCTTTGTTAGCAGCAGAGAAGGTCGCGTTGCTATTTTTGTCGTTGACGTAGATCAGCTCGTTGCCGTTGTAGTCAGCGATAGAACCAGCACCAGTAGCGTTGTCGATACGAACTTTGTAGTTACCGGTTGCAGCTGCAACATGGTCACCGTTGTTATCAACTTCGTTCTGACCAGCTTCGATAGAAGCAGTGTTGTCGTTATCGCCGTTACCGTTAATGGTCAGGTGACCATCAGAGTTCATTGCGATTAAGCCATAACCGTAGTTTGACTTGGTAGTATCGTTGGTACGGTCGTTGGTCAGGTCTGCATCAAGTACGAAGCGGTTGCTTTCGATGTTGAACACACCAGCGTGAATGTTACCACTGGTATCAGTAGTGCTGGTCAGGTTCAGAGTATCAACCTGCAGAGCATTCGACGCAGTGTTACCTACATCCAGAATACCGTCGTTAGTCACTTTGATGTTGTTGGCATACAGAGCAGCATCACCTACAGCCCAACCAGCAGAAACTTCATCAGAAATGGTTACGGTACTGTTGTCGACAGTCAGTGAATCAGTTGCAACATGACCATCTTCGTTGATGTTCAGCGCAGAAAGACCTGTCAGAGAGATAGAGTCAGAAATCAGCGTTGAATCAGCAACATTAACAGTTGAACCACTGTTGATGCTCAGAGTATCAATCAGAGAAGTTTTGGTGGTATCCCACTGTGAACCGGTATTCAGGGTCACATTGAACAGACCGCTCTGGTAAACCTGATTACCAGTAATATGATCGAATTCACTGTAACTTGTATCATCGTTTTCAACACCAACGGTTGATAACGGCCACAGGCTATTATCCTCAATATCAATCAGAGTTGCAGTTGCCTCGGTGCCAACACCGTATGTAGCGATGTCACCTTTACCATCTCCATCAACATCAATAGAACCAGTTTGATGAACAGATTGTGCTGCCCCTACCCATTTACTACCGTTATTTAATGTCAGATCCAGGCGATCTGTTCCATCCCAACCGTTGGTGTCTACTTCACCATCAGCATCGCGATAACTATCTGCACCACGTGGGAAGAAGTTTTCATCAAAGTTGCTAGAGAAGATTACATCGCCCATCAAAGTAGAGTTACTAAAGTCAGCGGTGGTCTGCATAGCATTATCAGCATTCGGATGTGCAACTACAGCTAATGCAACATCATCCCAGCTTGCAATAGTGCTATCAGCAACACCATCTCCGTCAGTATCTACGGTGACAAAGTTAGATTTACCACTATAATCGCTGGCATTACCTGTATTACCGAACCAACCAGTAGTACCTTCATCAGACCATGAACCAGAGGTCACAGTAGAGTCTTTAACAGTGATGGTGTTGTTAAACACTTCGCTGCTGTTAACACCAGTGCTAACCGTGTTGTCGTCGATATCTTCCCACTCGTAACCCTGAGTCAGCGTAATACCCGCTACGTGAGAGTTATTAGAGATGGACAGATCAACTTCCTGATCCAGAGTGATGGCAGTACCGATGTTAAATACATTTACAACATGAGTGTCAGCGGCATTATTGTAGGTGCCGTTATATGTGTAGTGTTCGTAGTTGTCGTCGCTCGTTGAATTATCAACAGTCAGCGCCAGACGGTCATGGTAATAATCATTCGCACGTTCAGCACAATCAGTTGTCATGCACTCGGAATAAATCATACCGTGAATAGTGCTGTTTTTGATTGTCAGACTATTGGCGTTGGTATTGGTAGAAATACCGTCGTCCAGATAGTAGGTAGAAATCACGCCGTTAACAGTAGCGTTATTAATGACCGGGTAGATATCGCCGTTGTAATAACTATCAGCGGCATAGTTGTTCCAGCCTACATAACCATCATAGTAAACGTCATCAGCATAGGTGGCGTCGTTGTAGTGATGGAAAGTATTGTAAGTTTGACCAGAAATATCGTTGGTCGCTGCATTAGCCTGAGAGGTGATAGCCAGAGTGCAAGCCAATGCTAATTGTGATACTACAAGTTTCTTTTTCCAGGAGTGCATTTGTCATCCCTCCTCAGGGACGTAATAAGTTGATCCATCAATTATCAATGCATAGAAAACATATTATGTTTCGCGCTAACGATTATGCTGCGTTACAGACGAATGGTTCAATTATTCTTTCCCCTAAGTCCGAATGTGGACATATATAATTTATGGAGAAAAATACACATCAAATTGATAAAAACACCATATTTCAATATGTTGCAGATAATGTTATTTTTGAAACATACGCATCATAAATATCACAGACACAAACCAGACAAATATCCTATCAATATGCAACAAAGTTTTAATTATTCAATTTATAGCAGCACAACCAAACGCAAAAAAAAATAATAACCAAGAGCTATAAATAAAGATTAAAAATATTTTCAGTGAATATGAAATTATTGCTATTTCTATTACAAAGATGTCCTGGTCTCTCTTTCATTCTCTTCTTGTCAACATCACGACAACTTTCGTAAAACACTCCTGCCCCGCTTCAGGTATACTGTGCACCTTAATTCCACAAACATCAGGCAGACCATGACAGACTTAATCCAACGCCCTCGTCGCCTGCGCAAATCTCCTGCGCTGCGCGCTATGTTTGAAGAGACAACACTTAGCCTTAACGACCTGGTGTTGCCGATCTTTGTTGAAGAAGAAATTGACGACTACAAAGCCGTTGAAGCCATGCCAGGTGTGATGCGCATTCCAGAGAAACATCTGGCACGCGAAATTGAACGCATCGCCAACGCCGGTATTCGTTCCGTGATGACTTTCGGCATCTCTCACCATACCGATGAAACCGGCAGCGATGCCTGGCGGGAAGATGGACTGGTGGCGCGAATGTCGCGCATCTGCAAGCAGACCGTGCCAGAAATGATCGTCATGTCAGACACCTGCTTCTGCGAATACACATCTCACGGTCACTGCGGTGTGCTGTGCGAGCATGGCGTCGACAACGACGCGACTCTGGAAAATTTAGGCAAGCAAGCCGTGGTTGCAGCTGCTGCAGGCGCAGACTTCATCGCCCCTTCTGCCGCGATGGACGGCCAGGTACAGGCGATTCGCCAGGCGCTGGACGCTGCGGGCTTTAAAGATACGGCGATTATGTCGTATTCGACCAAGTTCGCCTCTTCCTTTTATGGTCCGTTCCGTGAAGCTGCCGGAAGCGCATTAAAAGGCGACCGCAAAAGCTATCAGATGAACCCAATGAACCGTCGTGAGGCGATTCGTGAGTCACTGCTGGATGAAGCCCAGGGCGCAGACTGTCTGATGGTTAAACCTGCCGGAGCGTACCTCGACATCGTGCGTGAGCTGCGTGAACGTACTGAATTGCCGATTGGCGCGTATCAGGTGAGCGGTGAGTACGCGATGATTAAGTTCGCCGCGCTGGCGGGTGCTATAGATGAAGAGAAAGTCGTGCTCGAAAGCTTAGGTTCAATTAAGCGTGCGGGTGCGGATCTGATTTTCAGCTACTTTGCGATGGATTTGGCTGAGAAGAAGATTCTGCGTTAATTTTGTTTCCTCTCAGAAAGGGGGAGTTAACCTGTTGAAAGTACGGTGAACGCCCCCTCACCCTAACCCTCTCCCCAAGGGGGCGAAGGGACTGTCCGTGCTCGCTTCATCTATATCACCGTTCTTTCGCCGCTCGAGGTGACCGTCCACTCTCGTATCACCCCGCCCGATAAAACGGTTTATCCCCAAGAATCGTCGCCCGATGCATAATCCGTCGCTGTGGCAGGTAATCGGCATTGGCATAGTGCTGGGTCACGCGGTTATCCCAAATCGCAATATCATTTGGTTGCCAGCGCCAGCGCACCTGAAACTCCGGTTTAGTGATATGAGCGAATAAAAAACTTAACAAGGCTTCGCTCTCTTTCTCGCTCACATCAACAATTCGCGTAGTAAAGCCTTCATTCACAAACAGCGCCTGTTTACCGCTCACCGGATGCGTTCGCACCACCGGATGTAGCAACGGCGGATTTTTCGCGACCGCCTCGCGCCAGCGTTGATGTTCCTCCTCGGTTTTGCGGTATTTGTATTCCGGGAACGATTTACGGAAATCATGCTCCGCACGCAGCCCGCTCAGCAGCTGGCGGAAGGGAACAGAGAGCGCCTCATAGGCCGCAATACCGCTGGTCCAGAGCGTATCACCGCCGGTCGAAGGTAACTCTTTAGCTGCCAGAATCGCCCCTGCGGGTGGCGTTTCAATAAATGTCACATCGGTATGCCAGTTGTCGTTATCCGGCAGATTATCGTTATGGGTATCCAGCACGATGATCTCGTCAACCCCTTCGGCATGAGGGTAAACAGGGTGAATATGCAGTTCGCCAAAACGCTGGGCCAGCGCGCGTTGCTGCTGCGGCGTAATAGCTTGATCGCGCAGAAATACCACCTGATGGCGCAGCACCGCATGGTAAAGCTGTTCAAACTGATTATCGCTTAACGGGCGCGTCAGGTCGGCACCCGAAATTTGTGCGCCGATATACGGCCCCAGCGGGGTAATGCTCAAACGTTCACTCATTGTACTTCTCCATGCCAGGGCGTCAGGCGGCGCTGTAATGCGCGCAGACCCAGTTCTAAAAGAAAGGCGATAATCGCAATCACCGCGATCCCCGCCAGCACCACGTCAGTCGCGAGAAATTCACCCGCTGACTGAACCATAAATCCTAAACCGCGCGTTGCGGCAATCAGCTCCGCCGCCACCAACGTAGACCAGCCCACACCCAGACCAATGCGTAATCCGGTGAGGATTTCCGGCAGCGCGCCGGGCAAAATGACAAACCACAGCACCTGCGCACGGCTGGCACCCAGCGACCGGGCGGCACGAATGCGAACCTGCTGCGCGCTTTTCACCCCCGCCAGCGCCGACATTGCCACCGGCGCAAAAATCGCTAAATAGATCAGTAAGATCTTCGAGGTTTCGCCAATACCAAACCAAATCACCATCAGCGGCAAATAAGCCAGCGGTGGCACCGGACGATAAAGCTCGATTATCGGATCCAGAATGCCGCGCACCGTCGGGCTTAGCCCCATGGCGATCCCGACCGGAATACCGATTACCACCGCCGCGAGTAGCGCCAGCACAATGCGCGTCAGGCTGGCGGCCAGATGCTGCCACAGCGTGGCGTCCATAAATCCCTGCGGCCCGGCAATGGTGAGCAGTTTTGCCAGTACCTGTTGCGGTGGCGGCAAAAACAGCGGGCTAATCAGTTGCAGCGCTGCGACTGCCCACCATACAGTGAGCAAAACCGCTAACGTGCCAATGCTTAAGGTCACCTGACGCGAGAGCGGCCAGCGCCATTTCAGCCGATGCGAATGCAGTTTTTCATTAATGAGCACACTCATGAGAACGCCTCCCGCTGCTCAAATACGCGGCTTAAAACATATTCGCGCATGGCGATGAATTGTGGATCGGACTTGATGCTGCGGCTCGACTCTCCCGCAACAAAGCGGCGAGCAAAGTTGAGCGGCAGCCGCTCCAGCACGCGGCCAGGGCCGGGTGAAAGCAGAACCAGTTCAGTCGCCATAAACACCGCTTCTTCTATATCGTGGGTAATCAACAGCACCTGCTTGCCCGTCTCCTGCCAGAGTTTCAGCAGCAGGGTTTGCATCTGGTCGCGGGTGAAGGCATCCAGCGCACCAAACGGTTCGTCGAGTAATAACAGCTGGGGATTTGCCGCCAGCGCGCGAGCAATGCCCACCCGCTGACGTTGACCGCCGGAGAGCTGCCAGATGTAGCGTTTTTCTGCTCCTTCCAGCCCCACTTTTTTCAGCATCTGGTGCGCGATTTCCAGTCGCTGCATTTTCTCTATACCTGCCAGTTGCAGGCCGAACGCCACGTTGTTCTGGACATTGCGCCACGGTAGCAGCCCTTCATTCTGAAAAACCACGCCGCGCTCTGCTCCCGGCCCCTCAATACGCTTACCCGCCAGTTGAATGCTGCCGTGCTGATAAGGCACAAAACCGGCAATCAGATTCAGCAGGGTGGTTTTACCGCAGCCGGACGGCCCCAGCACCACCAGTAGCTCACCGCTTTCCAGCGTCAGGTTGATATCTTCCAGTGCCGGTTTGCCGCCATAATTGGCGTAAAGATGAGAGATTTGCAGCATCTGCGCCTCCTTTTATTGCACGAAGCGCGAGGTAACGTACTGGCTGTAATCATTCGCTACAGCCGGGACCTTGCCCTGCTCTTTCAAAAACTGCGCGGTGTCGATGATCGCTTTGTTCACCGGTCCGGTCAGTTCTGCCGTTTGTTGCTGCGGCGTCAGATAGGTATTCCCCTTCACCAGCCCCGGAACGTCACCTTCAGGCACGCCGCTTAACCGCGCCAGTTTGCTGATGTTTTCCGGCTGTTTCAGCCACGCGTCTGGATTAGCAATGTACGGTTGCTGAGCATCGATGGCGCTTTTGGCGAACGCTTTCACCACCTCAGGATGTTTCTCGGCAAAATCTTTGCGCACCACCCAGACGTCCAGCGTTGGCGCACCCCACTGCCCGACCTGTTCAGAATCGGTCAGCACTTTGCCGTCTTTTTCCAGGGCGTTAACCGCCGGTGCCCAGACATAAGCACCATCAATATCTCCCCGCTGCCATGCAGCGATAATCGCGGGCGGCTGCAGGTTCACAATCTCCACTTGCCCAGGTTTAATGCCCCAGTGTTTCAGCGCTGCCAGCAGGCTGTAGTGGGTGGTAGAGATAAACGGTACGGCGATGCGTTTGCCAATCAGATCTTCCGGTTTGCTGATAGTTTTCTTTACCACCAGCGCTTCTGAGTTACCCAGTTTTGACGCCAGCAAGAAGACTTCAATCGGCACCTGTTGGCTGGCTGCAACCGCTAACGGGCTGGAACCAAGGTTGCCGATTTGCACGTCGCCAGAAGCCAGCGCCCGCACGATGCTGGCTCCGCTGTCAAACTTACGCCAGTCCACGGTTGCTCCGCTTTCTTTAGCAAAGGTGTTGTCGGCCTGAGCCACTTTCGCCGGTTCGGCTGAGGTTTGATACGCCACGGTGACGTTCACCGCCTGTGCCTGAAAAGCGATGAATGCCAGTGCGGCAAGAAGTGTGTTTCGCGATGAAATTGCCATGATTGTCTGCTCCCCTGTCTTGTTATGGGAGCAGTATTCAGGAATAAAAACATTCATTAAAAGAATTAGTCGTTATCGCACAGATGATTTTATTCTTAGCAAAAAAACGGCTAAGGAAAGATTAAATATGCAATTACTCCGTTCTAACAATTGGGAAAATTACTACACTTCATTTTAGTGATGCATAAACAACCACATTACGAGATTTATTACTTCATTATTTCTATCAATATCAATACATATAATAAAACTATTATATTCGCATTGTATATATCACTGTATCATTCTCAATCACTCGCATATTACATTCACATAATGTATATAAACAATGCTTGTTCACAGAACATATTTTTTAAATGCAATTAATTGACAAACTAAATCACATCTAAATACAATGTATAAAACAAAATAACTATACATACCAAACATACAAACACTTAACATATGAATTGCATAGAAACATTACCCAGTCGAACCCGCGGGTCTGAAAGCCCTTGCTTTTCAGTTATTAGCAACATTTAACATTTATAAATTAACATCTGGCTGCGCCAGAGATTACGTCTCTGAGTGCATCGTTGTGCTTGTAGTATAATAAATAAAATGGAGTGTCATTAAGTGGATAAGGTTTTAGATTCAGCCCTCCTTTCTTCGGCAAATAAAAGAAAGGGTATCCTTGCTATTGGCGCACATCCTGACGATATAGAATTAGGCTGTGGCGCATCGCTTGCTCGTCTTGCGCAAAAAGGAATTTATATCGCAGCCGTGGTGATGACTACCGGCAACTCTGGCACAGATGGAATAATCGATCGCCATGAAGAATCGCGCAACGCCCTAAAGATATTAGGGTGCCACCAAACTATTCATCTTAATTTTGCTGACACCCGCGCTCATTTACAGCTCAATGATATGATTTCCGCCCTGGAAGACATCATTAAAAATCAAATTCCTTCTGATGTTGAAATCATGCGGGTATATACCATGCATGATGCCGACCGCCATCAGGATCATCTCGCTGTTTATCAAGCTTCAATGGTTGCCTGCCGCACTATTCCACAAATTCTCGGCTACGAAACCCCAAGTACCTGGCTTTCATTTATGCCTCAGTTTTTTGAATCCGTTAAAGAAGAATATTTCACAGTCAAACTTGCTGCATTAAAAAAACATAAAAGCCAGGAACGACGCGATTATATGCGTCATGATCGCCTGCGTGCAGTTGCACAATTTCGCGGGCAACAGGTCAATAGCGATCTGGGTGAAGGCTTTGTAATTCATAAAATGATTCTTTGAGCAAATTGCATGAAAACCTGGATATTTATCTGTATGTCCATAGCAATGTTGCTATGGTTTTTAAGTACGCTAAGACGTAAACCCAGTCAAAAGAAAGGCTGTATTGACGCCATTATACCTGCGTATAACGAAGGCCCGTGTCTGGCGCAGTCACTGGATAATCTACTGCGTAACCCTTATTTTTGCCGGGTAATTTGCGTTAACGACGGCTCCACGGACAATACCGAAGCGGTCATGGCGGAAGTCAAACGCAAATGGGGCGACCGCTTTGTTGCCGTCACGCAAAAAAATACCGGTAAAGGTGGTGCGCTGATGAATGGCCTCAATTATGCCACCTGCGACCAGGTTTTTTTAAGTGATGCCGACACCTATGTTCCGCCCGATCAAGACGGAATGGGCTATATGCTGGCAGAAATTGAGCGCGGTGCTGATGCCGTAGGCGGCATTCCCTCTACTGCGTTGAAAGGCGCGGGGCTGTTACCGCACATCCGCGCGACCGTAAAGTTGCCGATGATTGTTATGAAGCGCACGCTACAGCAGCTCCTGGGCGGCGCACCGTTTATTATCAGCGGTGCCTGCGGAATGTTCCGTACTGATGTATTGCGTAAGTTCGGTTTCTCAGATCGTACTAAAGTCGAAGACCTTGATCTCACCTGGACATTAGTGGCAAACGGCTACCGTATTCGGCAGGCGAATCGCTGCATCGTATACCCACAGGAATGCAACAGTCCGCGTGAGGAGTGGCGTCGCTGGCGGCGTTGGATTGTGGGCTACGCGGTCTGTATGCGCCTGCATAAAAGGCTTTTATTTAGCCGCTTCGGTATCTTCAGTATATTTCCTATGCTGTTGGTTGTGATTTATGGCGTTGGGATTTATCTCACTACCTGGTTTAATGAATTCATCACCACCGGGCCGCATGGTGTGGTGTTGGCAATGTTTCCGCTTATTTGGGTCGGCGTAGTTTGTGTTATTGGTGCTTTTAGCGCCTGGTTTCATCGTTGCTGGTTGTTGGTGCCTTTAGCGCCGCTTTCCGTTGTGTATGTATTATTAGCTTATGCCATCTGGATTATTTATGGACTTATTGCCTTTTTTACTGGACGCGAACCTCAGCGCGACAAACCCACCCGCATTCCGCACTGGTGGAAGCGTCAACCGCTTATTCCCAACCTTCTGTCACAGGAACTGAAAAACTATCTGAAGCTTAATGTTAAAGAGAAAAATATTCAGATTGCAGACCAGGTAATTATTGATGAAACTGCAGGTGAAGTTGTTATCGGCGCGAATACCCGTATTTGTCATGGTGCCGTTATTCAGGGTCCGGTAGTGATTGGCGCAAACTGCCTGATAGGTAATTATGCGTTTATTCGTCCTGGCACAATAATCAGCAATGGTGTAAAAATTGGTTTTGCCACCGAAATTAAAAATGCGGTTATTGAAGCGGAAGCAACGATTGGTCCGCAATGTTTTATTGCCGACTCGGTAGTTGCAAACCAGGCATATTTGGGCGCACAAGTACGTACCAGTAATCATCGTCTGGATGAACAGCCTGTGTCTGTTCGAACTCCAGAGGGAATTATCGCTACCGGATGCGATAAATTAGGTTGTTATATCGGGCAGCGTTCACGCCTTGGCGTACAAGTTATAATTTTGCCTGGGCGAATTATTTCCCCGAACACGCAACTTGGCCCGCGCGTGATTGTAGAACGTAATTTACCTGCCGGAACTTATTCACTCCGACAAGAACTTATCCGTACAGGAGATTAAAATGATAAAACGGACGTTATTAGCGGCGGCCATTTTTAGCGCATTGCCCGCTTATTCCGGGTTAACTTCCATTACCGCGGGCTACGATTTTACCGATTATTCTGGCGATCATGGCAACCGTAATTTAGCGTATGCTGAACTGGTGGCGAAAGTTGAAAACGCAACGCTGCTTTTTAATCTTTCCCAGGGGCGTCGTGATTATGAAACTGAACATTTCAATGCCACTCGCGGTCAGGGTGCGGTCTGGTATAAATGGAATAACTGGCTGACAACCCGAACGGGTATTGCCTTTGCGGATAATACGCCGGTCTTTGCCCGCCAGGATTTTCGTCAGGATATTAACCTGGCCCTGTTGCCAAAAACGCTTTTCACGACCGGTTATCGCTACACTAAATATTACGATGATGTCGAAGTCGATGTCTGGCAAGGCGGCGTATCACTCTATACTGGCCCGGTGATCACCAGCTACCGCTATACCCATTATGACTCCAGCGATGCAGGTGGTAGTTATAGCAATATGATTTCCGTGCGTCTGAATGACCCGCGCGGCACTGGTTATACGCAACTATGGCTAAGCCGCGGAACAGGCGCTTACACCTATGACTGGACGCCAGAAACACGCTACGGCAGCATGAAGAGCGTCAGTCTGCAACGTATTCAACCGCTGACTGAGCAACTTAATCTCGGGCTGACGGCAGGTAAAGTGTGGTACGACACCCCAACCGATGATTATAACGGTCTGCAACTTGCAGCCCATCTGACCTGGAAATTCTGATTCCTTCTGCCGCCCGCTATCCGGGGCGGCCTTCCCTGCCGATTAGCCCCCCCCCTTTCCTCTTTGTTTTCCGACCACATTCACCGGATAAATTTTATTCTCCAGTGTTATATACTATAGGGGGGTATGCATTGACATATAGCATACCCCCCTATAGTATATTGCGTGCAGATAATGAGGTGCGAAATGCCCAGTACTCCGGAAGAGAAGAAAAAGGTCCTTACTCGAGTTCGTCGTATTCGAGGGCAGATTGATGCTCTGGAACGGTCGCTGGAGGGTGATGCCGAATGCCGTGCCATACTCCAACAGATCGCTGCCGTTCGGGGCGCGGCTAATGGGCTGATGGCAGAAGTGCTTGAAAGCCATATCCGGGAAACGTTTGACCGAAATGACTGCTACAGCCGCGAAGTCAGCCAATCCGTTGACGACACTATTGAACTGGTTCGAGCCTATCTTAAATAGCTGAATCTATTACCATATTGAGGAAGAGCGAGAGATGAAATCACGTGCTGCCGTTGCATTTGCTCCCGGTAAACCGCTGGAAATCGTTGAAATTGACGTTGCACCACCGAAAAAAGGTGAAGTGCTGATTAAAGTCACCCATACCGGCGTTTGCCATACCGACGCATTTACCCTCTCCGGGGATGACCCGGAAGGTGTATTCCCGGTGGTTCTCGGTCACGAAGGGGCCGGCGTTGTGGTTGAAGTCGGTGAAGGCGTAACCAGCGTCAAACCTGGCGACCATGTGATCCCGCTTTACACCGCGGAGTGCGGCGAGTGTGAGTTCTGTCGTTCTGGCAAAACTAACCTCTGTGTTGCGGTTCGCGAAACCCAGGGTAAAGGCTTGATGCCAGACGGCACCACCCGTTTTTCTTACAACGGGCAGCCGCTTTATCACTACATGGGGTGCTCTACATTCAGTGAATACACCGTGGTCGCGGAAGTGTCTCTGGCCAAAATTAATCCAGAAGCAAACCATGAACACGTCTGCCTGCTGGGCTGTGGCGTGACCACCGGTATTGGCGCGGTGCACAACACAGCTAAAGTCCAGCCAGGTGATTCTGTTGCCGTGTTTGGTCTTGGCGCGATTGGTCTGGCAGTGGTTCAGGGCGCGCGTCAGGCGAAAGCGGGTCGGATTATCGCTATTGATACGAACCCGAAGAAATTCGATCTGGCGCGTCGCTTCGGTGCTACCGACTGCATTAACCCGAATGACTACGACAAACCGATTAAAGATGTCCTGCTGGATATCAACAAATGGGGTATCGACCATACCTTTGAATGCATCGGTAACGTCAACGTGATGCGTGCGGCGCTGGAAAGTGCGCACCGCGGCTGGGGTCAGTCGGTGATCATCGGGGTAGCAGGTGCCGGTCAGGAAATCTCCACCCGACCATTCCAGTTGGTCACCGGTCGCGTATGGAAAGGTTCCGCGTTTGGCGGCGTGAAAGGTCGTTCCCAGTTACCGGGCATGGTTGAAGATGCGATGAAAGGTGATATCGATCTGGAACCGTTTGTCACGCATACCATGAGCCTGGATGAAATTAATGACGCCTTCGATCTGATGCATGAAGGCAAATCCATTCGAACCGTAATTCGTTACTGATTTCCCGCAGGTATACCCGTCCACTTCAGACGGGGTTCTTAATACTCTCCCCGGGCAGCCGTCCGGGGGATTAACCGTGAGATAATGACTGATGGAACTCATTGAAAAACATGCCAGCTTTGGCGGCTGGCAAAATGTGTATCGGCATTATTCCCAATCACTGAAATGTGAAATGAATGTCGGCGTCTATCTCCCACCAAAAGCCGCGAATGAAAAATTGCCGGTGCTGTACTGGCTTTCAGGCCTGACCTGCAACGAGCAGAATTTCATTACTAAATCGGGGATGCAGCGTTACGCGGCTGAGCACAACATTATTGTTGTTGCGCCGGACACCAGTCCGCGAGGCAGTCATGTCGCAGATGCTGACCGTTACGATCTCGGGCAAGGTGCCGGGTTTTACCTGAACGCGACGCAAGCGCCGTGGAATGAACATTACAAAATGTATGACTATATCCGCAACGAGCTGCCGGATTTAGTGATGCATCATTTTCCGGCAACGGCCAAAAAGTCTATCTCTGGTCATTCTATGGGCGGGCTGGGCGCGCTGGTGCTGGCGTTACGTAACCCAGATGAATATGTCAGCGTCTCGGCGTTTTCGCCCATTGTCTCCCCATCGCAAGTGCCGTGGGGACAGCAAGCCTTTGCTGCATATCTTGCTGAAAATAAAGATGCCTGGTTGGATTACGACCCGGTGAGTCTTATTTCACAAGGTCAACGCGTTGCGGAAATCATGGTTGATCAGGGGTTGAGTGATGATTTTTACGCAGAACAGCTGCGGACTCCAAATCTTGAAAAGATCTGCCAGGAGATGAATATCAAGACGTTAATCCGTTATCACGAGGGTTATGATCACAGCTATTATTTTGTCTCCAGTTTTATTGGCGAGCATATTGCCTACCACGCCAATAAACTGAATATGCGTTGATAATAGTGCACGACTGCCGGATGCGGCGTGAACGCCTTATCCGGCCTACACTTCGCCCGTAAACCGTAGGCCTGATAAGACGCGCAAAGCGTCGCATCAGGCATGGCGCACGACTGCCGGATGCGGCGTGAACGCCTTATCCGGTCTACACTTCGCCCATAAACCGTAGGCCTGATAAGACGCGCATAGCGTCGCATCAGGCATCTGCGCACGACTTATCTATGTTTACCACATCAAATCATCAGGCACTTTGAAGTCGGCATACGGATCGTCTTCATCCTGCTCTTCGGCACTGAGCGCGCTGTGCAACACAATACTGCTGGCATCACGCTGAGCAATTTTATCGGCAACACTGGCGGGAATAATGGTGTATTCACCTTCGCTATTGTTATCGACCAACAAGCGGGCAATCGCCAGACGACCATTAATCAACTGCGCCTGTGTGAGCTTATCGACAAAAATCTTCTTAATCAGATTGCCGTCAGTGAAGTTAAAACCAATATCGCCATTGGCAATGGTGATTCGGTTCATTTCAATGAGCTGCTTCACCTGGGCTTTATATTCTTTCGCCAACGCCGCTTGTTTTTGCTGTTCGCTAAGCTGTTTATCACGCTCAAGCTGTGCCTTTTTATTTTCTTCTACCGCCGCCCGAGCTTCACGCGCCTGAACGCGCGATTTTTTCGCCGTTCTCTCCACCTTCGCCGCTTTTTTGCTGGTGACTAATCCTGCTTTGAGCAACTGCTCTTGTAAGGTAAGTTTTGCCATCTTTGTTTCCAAACCCGCTGAATAATTTTTAGCGAGTATACCTGTAAACGCCGTGGGTGTATTGGGGGCAAGTCCCTTTCGCCCCTGCTTAATAAGGCGCGTCAGGCATCGGCACACGGCTGCATTCTTGATCTCCGACTCATCAAAATAAACACCGCCAACCCAGCAACAAGAATACCCGGTGCAGAAGCGGCCATTACGCCGACCGTGCCAGTGCCTAATGCCAGCATTTTCCCGGCCAGTAACGGACCGCTCATAGCCCCCAGACGCCCTACCGCCACGGCTGTTCCCACACCTGTTGCGCGGATCTGCGAACTGTAAAACAACGGTGCCAGGGCATACAAAACGCTTTGCCCACCTGTCGCAAACAACCCCGCGACAAATCCCGCCAGCAACATACCGTTAAATGACGACACCGTTCCAAGCGCCAGCAGCGAAGCTAACATGCCACTATAAATCAGTAGCGACATGGTTACTGGACGCAGCTTATCCATCAATGCGCCCAACATTAACGTCCCGCTTGCCGCCCCCATTTGCAGGGCAAACATCACCCCTGCCGCCTGCGATGGCTGGAATCCTTGCTCCACCAAAAGTAGCGGTAGCCAGTTGATCAACATATAAACCACCAGCAGAGTGAAGAAATAACACAACCACAGCAGCAGCGTCGCGGTTGCCGTTTCTGGCGCAAATAAGGCACGCAGTGGTGGCGCAGCCTGTTTTTCGCCAGCGAAAACCGCTGACTCCGGCAGCCAGCGCATTAATAGCGGCACCAGAATCAACGGCACCACACCACCTACCCAAAACACCGTTTGCCATGCTAAGTTTGCCCCCGCGAAACCCAGTGTCGCCGCCAGCGCCGCGCCAATGGGAACACCGCAATACATCAGGCTCACTGCCGTCCCACGAAAACGTGGACCCGCGGCTTCAGACGTCAGGGCGATAAGATTCGGCAACGCCGCCCCCAGCCCGACACCGGTCATCAGCCGCGCAAAGACCAGTGAGGGGAAATCCCAGGCAATCGCCGTTGCCAGTGAGAACAAACCAAACAGCGCAACTGAGCCAATCAAAATACGCTTACGACCATAACGGTCTGCCAGCATCCCGCCAACCAACGCGCCGGGTAGCAAACCGAGTATTCCGGCGCTAAATATCCAGCCCATTTGCATTTTATCGAGTGCGAAAGCCTGGGCGATGCCACCCGCCGCAATGCCAGCCGCCTGAAGATCCAGCCCTTCCATCAGAGCGACCAAAAAACAAAGCCCGATGGTCAGCATCAGGCGGGATGAAGATGATGAAGGGGTACGAGTCGACATAAGATGAACCTCGTTGCGAGTGCAGGTGAATCGCGACTGATACATTGCCAGCCGCGTAATCAGAACTATTTAATGACTGCCTACGGGCGAAATGTAGGCCGGACAAGACGTTTATCGCATCCGGCAGTCGTGTGCAGATGCCTGATGCGACGCTAACGCGTCTTATCAGGCCTACAAATTCCCGCGCCATCCGTAGGCCGGATAAGGCGTTTACGCCGCATCCGGCAGTCGTGCGCAGATGCCTGATGCGACGCTAACGCGTCTTATCAGGCCTACAAATTCTCGCGCCACCCGTAGGCCGGATAAGGCGTTCACGCCGCATCCGGCAGTCGTGCGCAGATGCCTGATGCGACGCTAACGCGTCTTATCAGGCCTACAAATTCCCGCGCCATCCGTAGGCCGGATAAGGCGT